>JAUNTR010000180.1 GCA_030538575.1 Cruoricaptor ignavus
GCCAATATTATTTAATAATTATTATGTAACGAGGTGCAAAAGTACAACATTTCTATAAACCTACCAAACTTTTACTAAAAAATAAAACTTGAAAAACAGAGAAACAAAAATAATCCCACACCTATTAAATAAATATGGAAAAAAACAAAAATTTAATATGAAAAAGCTTTTGTTTGGTTTTATCTTTGCATTACGAAAACAAGATGAAAAAAATTCTACTTCCTATTGCATTAATTACCGCTGGAGCCATTATAATTAGTGGTTGTATGAGTGTGTCTGCTCAAAAAAATAACTTAACTAACAACCTTGGAAATCTGGAAAACAAATATCAAGTGGTATATTTTAATCCCGAAATAAACCCTGATGTAGAGGAAATAAAACAGGCTTCGTACTTAGCTTTTTTTAATGGTGTTAGCAATAAAATGAGCAAATATAACCAACTGAAAATGTTGCGGGTAAATACCGAAATGCCTTTTGATTCGGTAGATGTGAATACAATAAAGGAAATTTGTAAAAACAATAATTCGGAAATTGCGATAGTTCCTAAGATTAAATACTTTAAAGTAGGGATTGGCAAGTATGTTTTCTCTAACCAAGTTGTTGTGAGTATGAAGGTTTTCGATGCGGAAGGCAACCTTATTTCAGAGGCTTCTCACGATACTTTTAAACGAAATAAAAGAATGTTGGGTAGCACAGAAAACTCAATAAAAATAGGTACAGAAGGCGTGATGAACGATATTATAAAAAATATTCGCCAAAAAAATCGGCAAGCCGAAGTGGGAAAATCTCAACTTTAAAGTTTAATGAAAATCGTATCCTTAGTTCCTTCTATTACAGAAACGTTATTCGATTTTGGTTTGGATAAAACTGAAATTATCGGTCGTACAAAATTCTGCATTCACCCAAAATCTTCGGTAAAAGATATTGAGATTATTGGAGGAACAAAGAACTTAAACTTAGAAAAGATAAAAAAACTAAATCCCGATTTGGTAATTGCCAACAAAGAGGAAAACGAAAAATCCCAAATAGAAAATCTGCAAAAAAGCCTAAATGTATGGGTTACAGACATAGAAAATTTGGAGGATAACAAAACTTTTCTCTCGGAGTTGGGAGCGATGCTAAACCGAGAAAATACGGCAGAAAAATACATTGGTAAAATTGCTGATATATTCGATAAAAGCACGATAAAAGAGGAACTCTCCGTAGCATATCTTATTTGGAAAAATCCTTATATGACGGTTGGTTCAGATACTTTTATCCACGAAATATTGACCCGATTGGGACTGCGAAATATTTTTAATTCCGAAAAAAGATACCCCGAAATCACAGTAGAAAATATGGCGACTGCGGATTATATTTTTCTTTCATCCGAGCCATATCCTTTCGGTAACAAACATATTACAGAATTGCAAACAATATTACCAAACAGCAAAATTATCCTTGTAGATGGCGAAGCATTCTCTTGGTACGGCACACACTTGGCAAAATGCGAAACCTATTTTCAAACGTTAAAAAAATTATTAAATCGCTAAATTTGCCTTATACTTTTACAATTTTGGAATAACAGTTTTCCGATAAATTCCAAGAGCAAGAAGTGGCGTTTTCGCTAAGCCAAGCCACTCGCCGATGTTCGGTATCGAAAATCCTTACGCCTGATAAATGAAGCTGAGAAGTTCGGTAAATGTGAAGCGATACAGAAACACCTTCGGCACGATTAACGATAGAATGTATGCCACCATATTCCTCTGGAAATATCTGGTTTTCAAATGCAGTATCTACACCATCGTATTCTATAAAATTACTATTTTCCCGATAGCTGACTTCTGTAAGGCGACCTTTCAGCACCTTTATTTTCCCATCGTAATTGCTGTGGTCGTGGATTGCGGTAATATTATCTGCTCCCCAAATCATAATAACTGCCACACAACCTTCGCCTTTATAAATCGGGATTCTTTTATAAGTTTCTTTTTCTACATTTATTTTACTCAGCTCGAAAAGCAAATCATAATCTTGATAGTTGAAAGCGAATAATTCTTCGCAAATAGTATCGAAATGATGAGGCACTTGTGTAAGGTACTCTAATGAATGGATGAGAGATTTATCCATCGTAAAGACTGCTGTGTTCATAGCTGTGAATTTTGAGATTTTAGTTCTGTAAATTTATAAACAGAACAGCAGAATTGCTAAAAAAATCTCTGTGATATTTATCAGAAAATAGATATTTGGTATTTCTACTTGATATTAGTGAGATTTCCACATAAATTCTCCAAATGAAAAATCTTGTGAAATGGGGAATTTATTTTTTTTAAACTTTCTTTATTTTGAATGAAAGAATACCGAGATGCCAAAGAATTCATATCCGATACAATGACCAACCAACACTCATCTACACTACTATCGTAGAAAGGATATTTTTGGTTTTTCTTGCGAATAAGTTCTACAATTTTCTCGGCACACAAACCATCGAACAAATTCAAGTTATAATCGTAGGTTATAAAAACATTTCTCCTATGTGGGGATTTCCTTATGGAATCTACAAATCCGCCTGTTTTATTCCTCCTCACAGCTTTGCAAATGTCGGTTAAAATATCATTTTCTCGCTCCAGCAAATCCAACATTGTTATTGGTTTTAATGTAATGAAATAAACACCTTTGTAGTTTTCTGCCACGTCTTTTTCCAAAATCATTTCTGCCATTCGGAACACTTTATTCATTTGGTTTTCAATCTTTTTCATTTCCAAATGATTGATGACTTCCGTCAATTCTATTCCAATTTTTTTATCATCAATTGTCGCAATAAAATCGGGGCTTTCGCAGATAAGATTTTCAAATTTCACTTTCGGGAAATGATGCAAAAAAGAATTGAGCAACAAAATTTCGTTTTTCTTTTTATACTTTTCCCTTTCGTGGAGCGACGAGTCATCTATCTGACGATGATACTTCTCTATCGGCTTTTTTTTCAAATGCCGGTTCAGGTAATACAAAGACAGGTTTTTGACTAAATCGTCATCGGTGAATGCTTTTTTCATTTGTTTATAGTTTTATTCTCAATCATCATTAGTGAGAAATATTTTGAATATCAATAAACTACGTTCTAAAATTACAATTTTTTTCAATACAAAAATCTAAAACTCCAAAACTTAAAGATGAATTAACATTGTTTTAAAAAAAAGTTTAAATTACAGAATATGAGCCACTTTTGTTTTTAAACTTTGAAAAAGGTATTTTCAAAAAAAAGCAAAAGCACAAAATCTACGAAAATTATGATATGCATTAGGTTTTACTAAATTTAACCTCCAAAAAACTTTCCTCCAAAAATATTAATCAATACCTTTGTACTCTCAATTGTTAAAATAAATTAAAAATGGATTTTAAAAACTTCCAGATGCCTTATAGCATCAACCAGGAATACTCTAAAAAAGTGGCTTATTTCTCTATGGAATTTGCCATAGATCAATCCCTAAAAATATATTCCGGAGGTTTAGGCTTCCTCGCAGGTTCGCATATGAGAAGTGCATACAACCTAAAACAAGACCTTGTAGGAATTGGTATTCTTTGGAAATTTGGTTATTATGACCAAGGCAGAAATCATGACCAAACCCTGCAACCTGTTTGGACAAAAAAAATGTACAGCTACTTGCAAGATACAGGCATAAAATTCCAAATAGATATCCACAGTGCACCAGTTTGGGTAAAGGTATATTATCTGGATCCTGAGGTTTTTCATACAGCACCAATGTTTTTCCTTTCTACTGATGTGCCAGAAAACGACCATATTTCCAAAACCATATCGCATAGATTGTATGATGCTAATGAATCTACCAAAATTGCACAATATATCCTCTTAGGAAAAGGCGGTGCAAAACTTTTGGATATGATGAATTTCGATAGAGAAGTTTATCACCTAAACGAAGCACACGGTTTGCCAGCCGCATTTTATTTATTAAGAAAATTTGGTGGCGATTTGGATAAAGTGAGAGAAAAATTGGTTTTCACGACACATACGCCAGAAGAAGCCGGAAACGAAAAACACAACATCTATATGTGCCACGATATGTCTTATTTCTCTGGATTATCTTTGGATGAAGTTCGTTCGTTGGAAGGTGAAGATGATGACCTTTTCAATCATTCATTATGTGCATTGAGAATGGCGAGAATTTCCAATGGCGTATCTAAACTGCACGGAGAAGTTTCCCGAGAAATGTGGAGCAAATACAACGGAATTTGCGAAATAAAACATATTACCAATGCTCAGGAATTTAAGTATTGGGCAGAAAAACCTTTGTATAGTGCTAAGGATGAAGATGATGCTACTTTATTTGATTTCAGAAAAAAACATATCAAAAAAAGACTTTTCAAAACCGTAGCAGACCAATGCGGAAAATTATTCAACCCGAATGTTCTTACTATTGTTTGGGCAAGAAGATTTGCAGGTTACAAACGGGCAGATTTGCTTTTGGCAGATAAAGAAAGGTTCTACAAACTACTTTATAACCCAAAATATCCCGTACAAATTATTTGGGCAGGAAAACCTTATCCAATGGATTATGCAG
>JAUNTR010000181.1 GCA_030538575.1 Cruoricaptor ignavus
TCGTAATATCGGCTTTGCAAAGCGTGAACAAATCTTCCAAATCTTCGCCTGCATCGAAGAGTAAACGTCGTAATGCAGAGTCCGAAGCATCATCAGTAATCAGTGCAATTGGGCGAGAGGATAATTTTACCATTTTCTGCACATATTTCAAATCGCTCCCGAGTGGAAGTTTCAATCTTTGGAAAAGTTTTTTTGCCATTTTAGAACCCAAAAACTCGTGTCCGTGAAACGTCCAACCCGTACCTTCTACAAATTTTTTGGTCGGTGCTTTTCCTATATCGTGTAGCAACGCAGCCCAACGCAACCAAAGATTATCGGTATTTTGGGAAATATTATCCACCACTTCCAAAGTGTGGTAAAAGTTGTCTTTATGCGTTTGTCCTTCCACTTCTTCTATCCCTTTCAGTGCGGTAAGTTCGGGGATTATTTTTTCCAAAAGCGTGGTTTCCTCCAAAAGTTTTAGCCCAAGACTTGGTTTTTCGGAGAGCATAATTTTATTAAATTCCACCATAATTCGCTCCATCGAAACAATGTTTATCCGCTCGGCTTCTTGCTTTATGGCTTGCAAAGATTGGGCTTCAATTTCAAAATTAAGCACCGATGCAAAGCGAATGGCACGCATCATTCTCAGTGGGTCATCGGAATAAGTTTGTGCAGGTTCCAGCGGTGTTTTCAGGATTTTATTTTGCAAATCGGTTTGTCCGTCAAAAGGGTCTATCAGTTCTCCAAAATTATTTTGATTTAAGGAAATTGCCATTGCATTAATGGTGAAATCTCTACGCATTTGGTCATCTTGCAACGTCCCGATTTCTACGGCTGGCTTTCGGGAGTTTTCGGAATAGCTTTCCTTTCTTGCTCCCACAAACTCCAATTCCAAATTATGATAACGGAACATTGCCGTGCCATAATTTTTGAAAACCGAAACTTTTATTTCAGGGTTTATTTCTTGGGCAATGCGTTTCGCCAAATCTATCCCCGAGCTTTCGGTTACAAAATCTATATCGGTGGGCATTTGTCTTTTCATTAATAAATCTCGAACGTAACCGCCAACAATATATACGGATTGTCCGCTTTGTTCCGCTACGGAAGATATAATTTTGAAAAGTTTGAAATTTCTATTTTGAGTAAGATTAATCTGCATAAATTTTTGAATAGAGGACATTGCTTTTGTCCCAACTTTTTGCAAAGATAATTTTTTGTGATGGAAGTAGGAAATATACGGACTTTACTTTTCCAAAGAAAATCCTCTAAATCAGCCTTTCAACCAAAACAACACAGCAATAATAATAAATCCCAAACCTGTAAGTGCGGGAGGTAACATTTCTTTTTTGATGCCAATGACAATCATCGCAACAGCAATAATTAATAATAAAATAAGAAGTAAGTTTTTCATTAGATTTAAGGTTTTAGAGTTTTATTATCCTAAGCCAATCGAAGGATTTTTATTAAAATGATATTATTCTCGTAAGATTTTTATTCGGCCATCATTCCAAATTCGGATAACGGAAGAACCTGCATATTCCGATAGTTTTTCCCTATGTTCTTCCACAGCGAAATCTATGCTTGTAATAATTTCGGGATTAATGTCTGCAAACCTCATCGGACTTTTATCTCCACTAAAATTCGCCGAAGTGGAAACCAACGGCCGACCGAGTTTGGAAATGAGTTTTTTGCAAAAATTATCTTTTACCAAGCGTATGCCAATACTCCCATCTTCTGCCAAAAGTTCTTTGGGCAAACCTCTCGGATTATCGTAAACAATGGTTACGGGCTTCTCCGAAAGGTCGATGATTTCCCAAGCCATCGCAGGAACATCTACCAAATCTTGCAGACGTTTTTCGCTTTCTACCAAGATAATTACAGATTTGTTTTTTTCTCGTTTCTTTATTTCAAAAATTTTATTCAATGCTTCCACATTCGTAGCATCGCAACCGATTCCCCAAATGGTATCTGTGGGATAGAGAATGGTTCCGCCAGATTTTAAAATATTGATGATTTCTTCCATATTTTTGTATTCTACAAATTCTAGACAAAGGTAAGAAAACAAAAAAAGAACGGCAGTTTTTTTCCGCCATTCCTTTAATTTATTTGAAAATCAAATTGTTATTTCTTTGCATTTGGCAATTTAGAAAATGCTTTCACCACTTCATCTGTTTTGAAAAGATGACTGGAAATCAATCTAAAATTCGCCATTGCAGCTTTGTAGCCATCAATATCCATATCGGGTAAAATTGTTCCTGCCGTAGCATCGGTTACAATCGCTACTTCAAAACCATTTTCTACCAATTCTCTCATATGCGAATCTACGCAAAGGTTGGCAGACATCCCTGCAAGTACAATTTTGTTGTAACCGTGTTTTCTTAGTTGCAAAGCCAAATCATTAGATTCTGGACCAAAAATTTTGTGCGGGCTAGATACGATTACATTTTCTTTGTTAATGTATGGCTTATACAAATCCAACCAATCTGCTCCCGAACCTTCAAAACCTTCGGTGGTTAATTGTCCTTTTCTGTCGAACATTTTAATGGCGTGCATCAGTGTTTCCCCTGCTCCACCGTATTCCCAATTATGGTCGTGAGGAAAATAATAATGTGGTGAAACAAAGACTTTTACATTTTTATGCTGAGCGACTTTGAAAAGTTTTTCCAAGTTTTCTACCGTTTTGTTTTCGGTAACGCTTTTCCCAACAACTGCCCAAGTTGCACCATTTGGCGACAAGAAATCGTTTTGTGGGTCGGTGATTACAATCGCTGTTTTTTCATCTATCGTGAAACCCGGATCTGGAACTTGTGCTGAAACTTTCGCTACTGACATTACTAATACTAATGCTCCTAAAATTGCTTTTTTCATTACTATAAATTTTTTAGTTGTTTTAATGATGCAAAATTACGGCGAAGCGAAACGCAAAGAAATGGACAAGCACGGCTAATACATAGACAAAATGGCTAATCGCTGAGCGGAGATGCGTTTTTCCTGTAAAGCAAAGGCGAAACCCCTGTATTTTTCTTGAAAAATCGGCTGAAATAAAATTCGTCTTGGAAAGACAATTCCCAAGAAATTTCCTTTACAGATTTTGTGGTGAGTTGCAGTAGTTTTTTAGCTTCCAAAATAATCCTTTCATTAATGAGTTGCTTTGGCGTTTTACCCACTTCTGCTTTTATTTTCTTGGTAAGAGCATCGGTGGAAATCCCAATCTCCGAAGCGTAAAAAGTGGGGCTGTGTTCCTTTTGGTAAAAGCGTTCCAGCATTTCTTGAAATTGTAAATATTCGGGAAAAAAGGTGTGTTTTTCCTCCATCTCATCCAATCGGAATTTCTTTTCCTTACTGCACAGTGCAAGGATTAATTGCAGATAAGTTTTCAGCAAAGACTCAGAATATGGATTGCACAATTGGTTTTCGGTTTGCATTCGTTTCACGGTAAAACAAATCTCAGCATAAATATCATCCGTTACCGAAATATGATTTTCCGAATAAATATTATTGAACAAAAGCCCGTTGCAAGCCACATCATTCCGATGAAATTCTATACAATAAAACTCGGCATTGAACTGAATGTAAGTAAGATTTTCGCCCTGATAATCCAAAAACTTAAAATGCTGATACGGGGTTAAAAAAATAATATGACTGCCCAAAGCTTGATATTGATTAAAATCTACCTCATAAGAACTCCCGCCATTACAAACCACAACAGTATAAAACTCTGGTAACAAAGGAATTGGCGAACTAAAATCGGTAATAGTTTCAATAACAAACTCGGAGGTCATCGTTGATTTTTTTAGGTTAAATGATGGGTTTCCTCTACTTTATAGCAGATTTCACGGCAAATTCTTCTGCCATTTGTTCCATCCAAGCAGCAACATCTTCTTCGCCCGAAGCCCTTTGATAAGTGTTTCCCAAGGAAACCAAAATTTGGTGGATAAACATTTTCATTTGGTCAAGAGGCATATCTTTCGTCCAAAGGTCTATTCTAAGAGCTTCCATTGTTTTATCATCCCAAACCGAAATCATCGTGGCTTTTGTTTCCTGTTTTTCTACGCCACCATCTTCCGCATTCCAAGTCATTTTTTCAGGAATATGGTTTTCGTCCAATTCTACATCTATCGTTATCTGCGTCTTTCTCATATCTTTTTTTAATTAATTTTAAATTTCTAATCTCTAATATTTTTCGATTTCACTTAAACCAACAAGCATCTTGATTCTTGGTTCTTGACTCTTGACTCTTAATTCTAAGGTTTATATCCTGCTTTATTAAATATCTCTTCCGCACTCATTTTCATAAAATCTTGCAGTGGCGTTTTAGGATGTTTTGCATAAAACGATTTGCAAATTTGCCAACCTGTAAATATCGCAATTTGCGGAGAAGACTCGTTATCTATCTGCGTATAAAATTTGGAAAAAGGTCCAGGTGCAATAAAGCGTTCTTGCAAACGAGCATCATCGCTAAACAGCAAATCGTTCTCTACAAAATAATTCCAAATATTTGCCTCGTTGGTTTTTGCCCAATCGTATTGCTGTGGCGTGTAACCGATTTTCAAATCCTCGGGAAA
>JAUNTR010000182.1 GCA_030538575.1 Cruoricaptor ignavus
TTTAGTTTTAATAAATGAGTTGTGAAAGTGTTTTTTGTAAGGAGAGATTTTTATTGTACTTTTGTAGGGTTAGCGACAATATTAAAAAGAAAATGGGATATCACATTGTAAACATTAAAGAAAACGAAATTGAACATAAATATTTTGAGAATCAGCTTGATATAATTTATTTTGAAAATTTGACAGAAAACACAATAATTTATCAAGGTGAAAAGCAATGGTCACCTTTAAGATTAGGAAATGCTCCTAAGTATAAAAATTATGCAAAAGAATGGTTTAGAGCAGGTTTAAAAGCTCAAGAAATATTTAAAAAGCAAGCAAAAAAGGAAAAACTAATACTTGAAGAATTATTTCAAGACGAAAGTAGTTTTCAGCAATATTTGATAAATGAAAAATATTTAGCAATCAAAAGAGGTGATTTTCTAGTCAGGAATTACGGAAATATTGAAGTTGATATAAAATGTAGGGGTTTTTATGAAGATAAAAATGGAAATAAAGTTTTCAACTTCAAATGTGATGATGTAATAAAACATTTGAATATGCAATCACTTACAAATACACCTATTCTTATAGCAGTTTACGAAAGAAATGGAGATAAGGTTATAGATGGTAATCCATATTTTTTTTCAATTGAAAACACCGATTTTTCAAAATTCAATAAGATATATATTAAATCTGAAGATACAGGGTATTGTTATCAAATACCTTTAGATTGTACTACACAAACCTTCGAGTTTATTAAAAATTACAATTTGAAGAAAAAAAAGTATACTGTTGAAGAAAAAAGGAAAGAAAATAAAAATGCTTATATGAGATGGTCACAAGAGGAAGATAATCAACTTGAGATTAATTATTGTAAGAAAAAAAGCATAAAAGAGTTATGCTCAATTTTTGGCAGAAATGAAGGTGCAATTAAAGCTAGAATTGAAAAATTAGAATTACTTAAAAAATATAACAACTAACATTGTATTACCTCATTTCATCTATTCTTTTTTCCGGAATCAGCGGATTTTGGATTTGTTAAAATGTGATTTATAGATACAGTAGAGTTAAAAATTGATTTAATAGATTAAATTAAGATAACGAAACCTAAAACAGTTCTTAATAATTAATAGGATTCAAAGATAGATTTTGAATTGAACACAAAAACGATAACTGCGGAAGAAAAGAAATCCATAAAATATCCATAAAAATATTTTAAGTCTATAAAAGCGAATTTCAAATCTAAATTTTACCTTTGTCAAAATTTTTATTTTGAAAAAACTACTCAGCGAAACAATTATCTACGGCATTGGGGCAATTCTCCCTCGGGTGATTACATTTTTGCTCAATCCGCTTTACATTCATTATATAGACAAAGAGGCGTTTGCGATTTTCACTAATCTTTATGCATGGATTGCTTACGTAAATATTATTTTAACTTTCGGTTTCGAGACTTCTTTTTTCCGATTTTCCACCGATGACAAAAACCGACAAAAAGTTTTCAACACTTCGTTTTGGTTTATTTTCGGGTTGGCATTTTCGTTTTTAATGATGGTTTTGTTGTTCAGCAATCCGCTTTCCATTCTTATGAAATACTCGGATTATCCCGAATTTTTACGTTGGTGTGCGTGGATTGCGTTTTTAGATGCCGTTTGCGTTATTCCTTTCGCTTGGCTCAGATTTAATAACCGACCGATAAAATATTCTGTTATTCGTGTTGCATCTATTATTGTACAATCTATGGTTGTAATTGCACTTTTCGGTTTCATTCCAAGAGAAACTTCTGCTGAATTAGGCTTGAAAGACGATGTTTCCTTCCCTTTCATCAGCAATCTTATCGCAAGTTTGGTAACGCTTATTTTACTATTCCCGATTATCGCAAAAGTCCGTTTTCAGTTCTCCAAAGAATTATTTCCGAAAATGTTAAAATACTCCTATCCTATTATGTTTGCAGGATTAGCATTTATGATTAATGAAAATTTCGATAAACTAATACAATACTATTACATCCCAAAAGGCGATGCAGGAGCGTATGGCGGTTGCTACAAACTGGCTGTAATTATGACGCTCTTCGTTACAGCGTATAGAATGGGCGTAGAGCCTTTTTTCTTTAAACAAATGAACAATGCCAACGCTAAGGAAACTTATGCGAAAATCACAGAATTTTTCACACTTTTTGCTTCGGTTGCTGCAATGGGAATTATTGCAAATATCTCTTGGCTGAAATCGCTTTTCATTACCGATAGTTCCTATTGGTCGGCAATAGACATTGTTCCTGTGATTGTAATTGCCAACCTTTGTTTCGGGGTTTATTACAATCTTTCCACTTGGTACAAAGTAACCGACCGAACGCAATATGGTACACTGATTTCCGCCATAGGTGCAGGAATTACCATTATTTTGCATTTGGTTTTCTTGAAGAAATACGGCTTTATGGTTTCAGCTTGGGCAACGCTTTTATCTTATTTCACGATGATGATTTTGTCTTATTTTCTTGGTCAGAAATATTATCCAATTCCTTACAATATCCGAAAAATATCTTTGGTAATGGTGGTTTTGGTAGCGTTCAGTATTTTATCTTATCAAACTTTTGGTGCTAATTTTTGGATTGGCAATTTCCTTCTAATTATTTTCACACTTTTTGTACTTTATTTGGAAAAAGATTTTTTATTAAGAAAAATTAAAACAAAACATTAGCAAATTTTTGTAACTTTGCGAGATACACGATTTTTAATTAAAAAAATAAAAACGAATAATGAAAATAATTGTGCCAATGGCTGGTAGAGGTTCTCGATTAAGACCTCACACACTTACAGTTCCAAAACCGCTTATCCCAATCGCAGGAAAACCTATCGTACAAAGATTGGTAGAAGATATTGCAAAAGTAGCCGATGAAAAAATAGACGAGATTGCATTCATCATTGGAGATTTTGGTCCAGAAGTAGAAGCGTCATTAATACAAATTGCTGAAAAACTTGGTGCAAAAGGCAGCATCTATACACAAGATGAACCGCTGGGAACGGCACACGCCATAAAATGTGCAGAACAATCTATGCAAGGCGATGTTGTGGTGGCTTTTGCCGATACGCTGTTCCGTGCGGATTTCAATTTAGATAAAAATTCCGATGGTGTCATTTGGGTGAAAAAAGTAGAAGACCCATCAGCTTTCGGAGTGGTAAAATTAGACGATTACGGTTTCATTACCGATTTTGTAGAAAAACCACAACAATTTGTTTCCGACTTGGCAATTATCGGGATTTATTACTTTAAATCTGCTGAAAAACTAATGGACGAGATTAATTATATTATGGACAATAATATAAAACAAGGCGGTGAATATCAACTAACTACTGCTTTGGAAAATCTACGTGCAAAAGGTGCAAAATTCTCTTTGGGGAAAGTAGATGATTGGATGGATTGTGGAAACAAAAATGCTACGGTGGAAACCAACGGCAAAATTTTAGGCTACGAAAAAGAGGAATTCAAAAACTTCCCAACTTCTGCAAAAATAGAAAATAGTTTGATTATCCAACCTTGTTTCATTGGTGAAAATGTAACGATAACCAATTCCAAAATAGGACCTTATGTATCTTTGGGCAACGGAACTTCGGTTGTAAATTCTAATATCGATAATTCATTAATCCAAGAAAAAACAGCGATTAATCACGGTAATCTTAGCAATTCTATGATTGGGAACAACGCACAATATTACGGTGTTTCTCGGGAGATTTCTTTGGGCGATTACTCCGTTTTAGATTTCTTATCGAAAAGCTAAAAATTGTTTTCTTAAATTAAAAACATTCAAGCCTCGCAAAATATTTTGTGAGGTTTGGTTTTTCGGGTAAATGTGTATATTTGTGCAATGGATACAACAAAACAATCTTTGGTAAAAAAATTGTATTCTTGAAAAAATCTATAAAAATTTATGAAAAAACACATCATCCTTTCCATAGCATCATTACTCCTTTGGGCTTGTAAAACTAAACCTGTTGAAAATAAATCTGCAGATGTTAGCAGCAAAGTTTCTAATACAGAATTGTTTGCAGCAATCCATAAAAAATCCGATTTTGAATATCTTAAAATCAATAGCAAAATAGATGCAAAAACAGGAAAATTTATCCCAACCATAGACGCAACCATTTACATAGAAAATGGCGAAAAAGTATGGATGAATATGTCTGCACTTTTCTTCAACGTTGCACGAGGAATTGCCACACCAGAAGGAATAAAAGGTTATGAAAAATGGAATAAAACCTATATAGAATCTGATTTTGCTTACATCAATAATCTACTGAATGTCAATTTCATAGACTACCAATCCTTTCAAAATTTACTCTTAGGAAAAACCTTTATTCCTGTTTCTGAAAAAGAGTTTACATTGACTAAAAACGCACAAGGATTTTCATTAAACACCACTCGAAACCAAAAAATAAAAGTAAACGGAAAAACCACCGAATACAAAATAAATTTAGATTATTCTTCCACTTTTGAATTAAATAAAGTATTATTGCAAGAAATTAACAGCC
>JAUNTR010000183.1 GCA_030538575.1 Cruoricaptor ignavus
TTTTCCAGATTTTTGGGTGTAGGTGTAGAATGGGGCGTAGTTATAGGAATGGTCGTTGTGCTCTTCTACTCCACTTTGGGAGGAATGAAGGGAATTACCTATACGCAAGTCGCACAATATTGTGTTCTTATTTTCGCATTTATGGTTCCTGCATTTTTCATTTCATTTCAAATGACGGGACACTTCATTCCACAAATCGGGATGGGAGCAACAACAGAAGACGGAATGTATATCTTGAAAAAATTGGATAATCTATTGGTAGATTTAGGCTTTACCGAATATACCAAAGGGAATAAAAGCACCATAGATGTTTTTGCCATAACAGCCGCACTGATGCTGGGAACCGCAGGTTTACCACACGTTATCGTAAGATTTTTCACCGTACCGAAAGTTTCAGATGCCAGAAAATCGGGATTATATGCTTTGATTTTCATTGGTATTCTTTACACCACAGCACCTGCAATTTCTGTATTTGCAAGAACCAACCTCATCAATACCACTCAAGATAAACCTTATGCAGAAATGCCATCTTGGTTCAAAACTTGGGAAAACACAGGCTTGCTCGGTTGGTTTGATAAAAATAACGACGGAAAAATACAATCCGCAAAAGGTGAAGCCATTAGCGGAAGCAAACCGATTTTCGCTGAAGAAACAGGAAAACACGGGGAAAGAGTTCTAACCAACATCAACCACGATAATGCGAACGAGTTGTATGTGAACGGAGATATTATGGTACTTGCCAATCCAGAGATTGCCGACTTGCCAGCTTGGGTTATTGGCTTGGTAGCTGCAGGAGGTTTGGCTGCTGCATTATCCACAGCTGCAGGGTTGCTTATTGTAATTTCGTCTGCCATTTCTCACGATTTAATAAAGAAAACCATCAACCCAAATTTATCTGAAAAAGGAGAACTAAGAGCTGCCAGAATCGCCTCTGTAGTTGCGGTTTGCATTGCAGGATATTTCGGGATTAATCCGCCGGGATTTGTAGCTTCGGTAGTTGCTATTGCTTTTGGTTATGCGGCAGCTACTTTCTTCCCTGCAATATTTATGGGCATATTTTCTAAGAGGATGAACAAAGAGGGCGTAATTGCAGGTATGGTTGTAGGACTTCTGTTCACGATGTTTTATGTGCTGAAATTCAAACTTTCGGGGATTGCAGGATTCACTTGGGTAGAACCTATTTTGGGAAGTAATAAACAAGAAGATTGGTGGTGGGGCATTTCGCCTGAAGGTATTGGATTTATCGCTATGATACTAAATTTCGTTGTGAGTATTGTGATTTCTTACCTCACTCCACCAGTTCCTAAGGATGTACAAGAAATGGTAGAAAACATAAGAATACCTTCTGGTGCAGGAGCTGCGACTCATCATTAATTTTATAATAAATGAGAAAAATCATCATTAATTACAAAAAAATTGATTACTTTTAATGGTGATTTTTCATCTTTCAATATGAAGAAAAAAGATAAACAAAAATTGGTAGTATTGAGCATTGCATTGTTTGTAATGTTCAATGCTCCTGTTTTGTTTTTGTTTGATAAACCTATCGCATTGATGGGATTACCGCTTGTTTACGTTTACATTTTTGCTATTTGGTTAGTATCCAGTATTTTATCATTTATAATATTTAAAAAATTTGATGAATAGTTCTGCGTTATTTATTTTGGTTGTTTTGTACTTGGGACTTCTGTTCTTCATTGCTTATTGGGCAGAGAAGAAGAGAGGCTCTTTTTGGACGAATAACCCATACACCTACGCATTATCTTTAGCCGTATATTGCAGTGCTTGGACTTATTATGGTAGCATAGGCATTGCGGCAAATTCGGGTTTGGAATATATGGCAATCTACATTGGTCCGGTAATTATTATCCCAGCTTGGATTTACATCAACACAAAAATTGTAAGAATCTCCCGAGTGAACAAAATTGCGAGCATTGCAGATTTTATTTCATTAAGGTATGGTAACGGGCGTTCTTTGGGGGCTTTGGTTGCATTGGTTTGTATTCTTGCGATTGTGCCGTACATCGGGTTGCAGATAAAAGCCGTTTCGGAAACGTTTTATCTTTTTACCTCAACGGAAAATTCCGAGAATATTTTTGCAGATACGGCAACCTATGTGGTGGTTATTATTGCGTTGTTTTCGTCCTATTACGGAACTCGGTATGTAGATGCTTCAGAGAAAAGATTAGGCATTATTTCGGCTGTTGCAGTGGAGAGTTTTCTGAAGATTTTATTTTTCAGTATCTTAGGATTTTACGTGATTTTTGGCGTTTTTAATGGTTTTGATGACATCTACAATCAAGCCTCCAAATTGCCCGATTTTGCAGAAAAAAACACATTCCAAAATTCAGATGGTGGTTTCAATTGGTTTTTGATGTTATTGCTTTCTATGTCGGTTATTTTTATATTACCAAGACAATTTCACACCACTATTGTAGAAAACCGAAAAGAAAAACACATACACAAAGCCATTTGGCTGTTCCCGTTGTATATGCTGATATTCAATATTTTCGTATTTCCTATTGCTTGGGGCGGCAAAATATTGTTCGACGGAGAGGCTGTAAACCCTGAGATGTTTTCTATCCTTATTCCTCAAAAATTTGGGAATACATTTATTTCATTAATTGCCTTTTTGGGTGGTCTTAGTGCTTCTATTTCTATGATTATTATTTCCAGTATCAGCCTTTCGGTTATGCTGTCCAACAATGTTATTATCCCATACGGTTGGCTGGAACGGTTCAAAATAAAATCGGACACTACCAATACCAAAACCATTGTAAACATTAGGAAAACAAGCATTCTTTCGCTTATTATTTTAGGATTTTTATTTTACAGATTTTTGATTGTGAGAGATTCCTTATTCTCCATTGGGTTGGTTTCTTTCGTATTGGTCGCACAATTGGCACCTTCTTTTTTCGCTGCCATTTTTTGGCGAAGAGGCACTTATCTCGGTGCAGTTACGGGGATTGTTGCAGGAGTTGTTATTTGCTATACAAACCTAATTTTACCAAGTTATTTCAGCAATTTATCCGAAACTTATTTTTACAAAAGTTCTTTTTTACAGTTTTTCAATATTCCTTATTTGTCGCCTATTTCCAATACATTTTTTTGGAGTATGCTCATCAATAGCGGATTGTTTTTAATGATTTCTGCAACAAAAGCTGGCTCTTACAGAGAGAGAAATTATGCAGAACTATATGTGGACATCAACGATTATATCCGCAACCACGAGAACGCTTACATTTGGCGAGGCACAGCAAATATTTCGGATATACAAAAGATATTAATGAAATTTCTTGGCGAGAAAAAAACGCAACAAGCGATGAAAATCTTTAATCTAAAATACAACATTACCGATGAAACCGATACCGCAGATTCCAGATTTATAAAATTTTCGGAAAACCTACTGAGTGGAAGAATCGGCACAGCTTCCGCAAAAATATTGATAGAAGGTGTTGCTAAAGAAGAAAAAATATCGCTACCCGAAGTCTTGAAAATCTTAGAAGAATCGAAGGAAAATATATCATTAAACAAACAACTGACCGAACAAAGCCAACAACTGAGAACCCTTTCCGAAGACCTGAAAATCGCCAATGAAACCTTAATAATAAAAGACCAACAAAAAGATGAGTTTTTGGATTCCGTAGCACACGAACTAAGAACGCCAATTACCGCTATTAGGGCAACAAGCGAGATTTTGTTGGACGACAACGATATGCCCGAAGAAATAAAAAAAGATTTCTTGGAAAACATTATTTCCGAAAGCGACAGGCTGGCAGAACTCATCAACGATATTTTGTATTTAGACAAATTGGAAACTGGAACGGTAATGCTTACCCTACAAAAAAACAACATTATCCAAACCTACAGAAAAGCCCTGAAACCACTTTTACCACTCATAGAACAAAGAAATCTACACCACTCCGAAGTCAATTTATTGAAGAATGAAATCTTCTATTTCGATGAAATGAAAATGGTACAAGTATTCCAAAATATTCTCGGGAACGCCCTAAAATTCGCCAACGAACAAGGAATGATACAAACCAAATTCCAAGAAACCAACGGGCAACTGAAAATCTCCATCTTCAACACAGGGAAACAAATTCCGCAGGAAGATATAGATTATATTTTTGATAAATTTTATCAAAGCAAAAACCAAAACATCCAAAAACCTATCGGTAGCGGATTGGGACTTGCCATTTGCAAAAAAATCCTGAACGCACACGGTGGAACAATACAAGCCAAAAACAAAGAAATCGGGGTAACTTTTGAAATATTTTTGAACTTAAATCAAAAAAACATTGCAGAGAAACAACTGAATGAAGAAAAAAATGATTAACTTTAATACTCCTAAATAAAAAGCACCACAAGATGAAAAAAATATTAATTGCTGATGATGAACACAAAATCGTAATGACTTTGGAATACGCATTCCGAAAGGCAAACTACGAGGTATTTATCGCAAGAGATGGCTCGGAAGTTTTGGA
>JAUNTR010000184.1 GCA_030538575.1 Cruoricaptor ignavus
GCGAAGATGCCGATGAAACCGCACTTGCAGAAGGTTACATCTCCGTAGTTCCTGTAAAATTCGACCTTACGGCACACGAACATCTGAGCGAATTATCCAAAATTTTGGATTGCTGATTTCAATAAAAATATTGCTGGATTATATATCTGGCAATATTTTTTTATGCTCGAAAAAATTAATTGTTTGGATACGGAATGGCTTTGTTTTTTTCGATAGGAAGATAATTTTCCTTTATACTTTTTTGTATCAAGTTTCTTTTTTTGCTAATCTCTTCTGGAGTAGAAATATCATCTTCAGATGCAATAGTCCCGCCTTTTTTAGCGAAATCGTTCAGAATTTCTATGATATTGTGATAATAGTCTAATTTGATTTTATGGTATTTTTCTATATTAATGGGTATGGGTTTTTTACCATAATAGGTTTCCAAAAAATCTGTAGTATCTGCTATTTCACTAAGGCTAATGCTTTTAATGAGAGTGTAATGAAAGATGTTTTCAGTATCGTATATTTCAAATATTAAGCCCGATAAACCTTGAAATTTATACGGACCTTCCTGAAACGGAATATCAGAGTCAAACCATGCAATCCATTGCCTTCCGCCAAACTCTGTTGTTGCTTTTTGTAATAAAAAGTTTTCTGTTTTTTTTGTTTCTTTTTCTATTTTCCAATCTATCTTATCTGTAGAATTTACTACAAAATAATCGTAAGTATGTGTATGAAAAGTCTTATTTTCATTACTATTTCTTTTTCTAAATATTCTCTGATCCGTTTCGCTATTGGTCTGTATATTTTTTCCTGATTTTTTTCTAATCGAATCTATGCGTAAAAATTCGTAATCATAAAACTTTACCGAATCAGGATTAATATCCAAAACCATATTATATTTATCCAAACCGCTATGCGGATGTTGGACTGTAAGTTCGTAAACAAACCTATGAGTTTGGGCATTACTTATTCCAAAAATTAATAAAAGTAAAATTGTAAAAGGTCTAATATTAGTCATTTTTTTCTGTATTTACCATATTTTTAAAATTACTTTCCCTTTTATTTGAGAAGTTTTTATTGGACCGTAAAAACGTGAATCTGTGGAAACTCTCTTATTATCTCCTAAAAAGAAATAATAATTATCTTTGAACCTATAGAAATTCCGTTTATCTATTGGATCTATCAAAGTAATATTTTCAAATGTTAATAAACTTTTGTAAACTTTCATTAACTCCGAGTTAAAATCTACGCTATAGTTTTTTTTAGGAATTATATAGGGACCAAAGTCACATGTATTCCAATTCGTTCCGTATGTGTTATATATATAAGATTTTTTAAATGCATCTAATTGATAATCACATTCAAAATAATCTAAGTATAAAGCATCGTTAATAAATATTTTACCATTAATTATTTTTATTTCATCTCCAGGTAGACCTACACATCTCTTTATAAAGTTTTCGTTTTCATTTTCAAATATAATGATATCTCCATGTTTGATTGAATAAAAGTTTTTTAGTACTAAAACTATATTTTCAGATTTAAGAGTGGGACTCATTGAGTTTTGATTTATTTTATATATCTCAACTACAAAAAGTTTTATTATCAATAATGCAATAACAAAAACAACAATAAATTTCATAAAGTACAGTTTATAGCTTTCAAATAAAGTTCTAACGCTTTGCTATTATCGTAAAAAGCACCAAATATAAGAATCTCATTTTTTGAATTTAAAAGTACTGTATTATATGCTTCCTCAGAAATAGGGAAGTCATTTGATAATTTATATGAATAATAGTGTTTATCATAAAAAACAGGAAATACCATTTCTACTTTTTCAATTACATCTAAAACGTGATTTTTAGATGGTGCACTAGAAATAAATATGATATTTACCTGACTTTGCATATCATTATCATTCAATGTGAATAATATTTTATTAAGTTCATCAATGCATTTATCACAATCTGCAGCAAAAAAATGGACAATTGTGAAATTTTTATTTTCAGTAATATTGTACTTAGGATTATTCAAAAGAGTCATTTCTTTAGGAAATAAAATTTTTTTTCTATACCACTCTCCCATTATTTCTTTTATTTCGATATTGATATCCTCACATTTTTTTTCACAGGAACCGAATATTATCAATAGTGATAAAACTAACATACAATTTTTCATTTATCTAAGTCTATTTTTGCTGAATAAATATTTTTATTTACGTCATCATAACAATAAAGTATATTCTTTTTAGAATCAACACTAATTTTACAAACCTTTTTGTTTAATTCAATTTCACTAATAAAATTACCACTCCAATCAAAGACAAATATTTTGTTTGATGAGGTTTCTGCATTATGTCCGCCAGAAAAAAGGCAATATATATATTCATTCGTTTTTGAAACGGATAAATATGCATACCTTGTTTTTTCTCCATCTAAAACCGAATTTCCATCGCTGAATTTTTCCACTTTTAAACTTGGATTGAATTCATAATTTTTCATGGAAATGACACTTACTAATTTATCATTCGAGTAAAACTCAGCTCTATCAGTTTTATTATAAAATATAGCAACTTTATTTCTATTTTTTAAAGCAATTGCTTTAAAAACGATTGCTTTATTCGAAAATTTGCTGTTTTTTGGAGTATTTAATTTCTTCTCATTTTTAATTAGTGGTAAATTACCATTCTTTTTTATAATGCTTCCTTCTTTAAAATAAAAATACCTATTATCATCCAAGGTATAGGATGTGGCTATAAATGAACTATCATTTAAAATTTCGGGAGATATTACATTTTTTAAATTTTCAGATAAAACAATTTCTTGGTCAATAGGCTCTATATTTTTTTGATTAAGTTTACTTAAATTAATCTTTAAAAGCTTCCCTAAGGTAATGTCATAAATCCAAACTAAAGAATTACTATGAATATCTTTTTTGATATCTGCTACCGACAATCCTTCTCCTTTTAATATTCCTCGATTGATAAACGAGCCTATTAATTCTTCCTTCTCCAAAGAATATATATCAACAAGCTGAGAAGACTTAAAATTCCCACATATAAGTAAACTATCAATTACTTCAATATCCGTAAAAAAGCCTCTAATATTCAAAGGAGTCAAATACAGTTTTTTTATATTATCTACCTTTGAGTTATAAACTATTGGTTCTAAATTGTTTATTATTTCGAATTCCGTATGGTTCATATTATTATTACAACTAATATTTATTATTAATATAGAAATTAGAGTAATGCTACAATCAAATATTTTTTTCATATAGATACAAAAAAATAAGGAGACACCAGTATCTCCTTGAATTGAGGATTTAAGTGATACTAATTATTCAATTGTCTCAGTCTCTTTTCCTATTTGTCCTGCTCTATATCCATGATAGATATTTCCTGTAGAGCGAGATAAACAATCGCTATTACTAGCCTGAACACATTTAGTCCCTGCATTAGCACTTAAACTTTTAATTGATATTCCATTTATTGAAAATGAAAGAACGAAAACCGCTATTACAGCAGTAATAGTTGATAAAAGAACTACTTTGATGATTTTTTTCATGTTGCAATGATTTTAATAAAATACTCCCACAAAGATTCGAATAAATTTTCAAATAAGCTTGTGATAATTATCACAATTACTAAAATATGACTATTTTTTTATATCTACTATAATTTTCTCTAGACATACTTAGAAAACTTGCATTAATTCGGTCTGGAAATCTTTTAATAAAATCTTTCTTATTTTTATATAAAAAATTTAGTTTATCATGATCGCTTAGCGTAAGAATTTTATTAATTTTATTAACATTTTGAATGTTAAAGGATTCTATAATTTCAATATAAATATCTTTAAGTAACGAATTAGTAGAAATTAGATTATATATATCTTCATGATTTGCATACAGAAATTTTGTCTTTTCTATAAATTCATCTGAAGGCGTTGAATTTTTAAAACTTGAAATATTACTTATAAAATCATTCTCGATAGCGATAGTTCTTGTGTATTCTCTACCGTTGTCATTTAATGTGAACGTCCTTATTGCCCCTTCCAATACAAAATAGATATTTCTGCATACTTCTCCTTGGGTAATTATTTTTATGTTTTTATCTTGAATTGCTGGCTTGAAAATAGATAAAATTTTATCTGTATCTTTTTTATTGATTTCAATATCAACTATTTTCTTTATTCGGTTGATTAATTGATAATTATTCATATTATTGGTAAATTTATTTTTTATATTATCACAAGCTATAAATTCAATCAAATCTGGAAATAGCTTATACAAATCATAAATACAAAAATTTACTTTAAAAGAATTTCAGATGAGAAAAATAAAATATATCTTTCCAAATATAAGAAATAATTCAAAACATACAACCTCTTACTTCAAAAACTCAAAATACTGTTTTAGGGTTTCGGCATTTTCGGAAAATCGGGT
>JAUNTR010000185.1 GCA_030538575.1 Cruoricaptor ignavus
ATATGGTCAAACTATCTGCCATAAAAAATTTATTAAATAAAATTTAAACAGGCTCATTATAGTATTTGCACCTACTGTTTCTATATTATAGCCATAAGGACCAGATGGATTAAAAACTGTAGTGTTTGGCAATTGTCGGATAACATTGAACATTGCACCGGAAAGTGAGTTCTCTCCCATATTCAATCCATTGGTAATGGTTCTTGTAACCCCTAAATTTATACCTACTCTAAATTTTTGTCCGACTTTTTGGTCTGCATTTAATCTTGCGGAAAATCTTTCGAGATCATTAGCCCTTATGATACCTTCTTGTTTTGTGTAGCCGAAAGATGCATAGTAAGCTCCCTTACCTATACCTCCAGAGAAATTCACGTTGTGGTCTAATTGTGCAGCGCTTCTTAAAACTGCTTTTTGCCAATTTGTATTTACATCAGATCCAAATGCGACATCTGCTAAACCTCTGTTAGCTCTTTTTTCATTATTAATTGTAATGAAATCAGAGGTTTGCAATAAGTCGAAATACTTGGCTGTTTGTGCAATACCATAATAGGTGTTGTAGTTGAAGTTGGTTCTACCTTGCTTACCTTTTTTTGTTGTAATCAAGATAACACCATTTGCTGCTCTAGAACCATAGATAGCTGTTGCTGCACCATCTTTCAATACTTCCATTGATTCTACATCATTAGGGTTAATATCTGCTAAAGCATTATTATTAGCATAGCCACCCAAACTACCAGTGTTGATTGGCAAACCATCTACAACTATTAGAGGGTAAGTGGTTGAGTTTATAGAGTTTACACCTCTGATTCTAAACCTAGGTGCATCTCCTAATAATCCACTATTTTGGGTAACCTGAACACCTGCAGCACGCCCCGAAAGTTGCTGATCAAAACTAGGAGTGACAAGGTTTTTGATATCATCTCCTTTTACTTGGGAAATAGCACCAGTAACCTCACTTTTCTTTTGGGTACCATATCCCACAACAACAACCTCGTCTATTTGGGTTTCTTTTGTTGTTGTGTCTTTCTTTGTCTGTTGTGCCATTAGTAACTCACCTCCTAAGAAGAAAATTACAGAAGCACTCAAAACTTTCAATTTTACATTCATATTAACAGATTTTAATAAAACATTCGCAAGTATATTGAAAAATATTAATATGTGCAAATTTTTATTATTTTTATTTTAAATAAAATATTTTTATTGTTTTATTTTAGTCGTATTTTTTCTAAAAAATGTTAAAATAGTAGTTTTTTAATAACTGCAATAAAGTTGAGCTAATTGAGCTAATGCCGTAAGAGAAGTAAACGGCGATTTGAAGTTCTAATTTTTTTAGATTTTTAAGGAAATAAAAGAAGGCTATCTCATTTTCGAGATAGCCTTTTTTGTGGACTGATTTAGAAACTTTTCCCTTCTCTATTTAGTTCTATTTATAAGATTTAAAAACAGGTTTAATCATTTTTTTCTACTAAATAAAAATATTATCTCAATTTTGTTTTTACAAAAGATAGGTTTTATTTCTAAAATTTGAATATCTTTAAGACTTCAAAATAACTTTCAATATTAAATCTTGAACTTTGAACCAAACAATGACTTTCCAACAACAAATACAGCAAGGAATTCCGAACGAACTTCCGCATACAAAACCTTTTGAAACTGAAATTAATCATGCACCGAAACGTAAAGAAATTTTAAATGAAGAAGATAAAAAACTCGCTCTTAGAAATGCTTTACGATATTTCGACTCAAAATTTCATTCGGAATTGATTGAAGAATTTCGACAAGAGTTGGAAGATTACGGAAGGATTTATATGTACCGTTTTCGTCCCGATTATGAGATGAAAGCTCGCCCAATTTCCGAATATCCGGGTAAATCGGAACAGGCGAAAGCCATAATGCTGATGATTCAGAATAATCTGGATTATGCTGTGGCACAACATCCGCACGAGCTCATCACTTATGGTGGAAACGGTGCTGTTTTTCAGAATTGGGCACAATATCTACTCACGATGAAATATCTTTCGGAAATGTCGGATGAGCAAACTTTGGTCATGTATTCTGGTCATCCCATGGGGCTTTTCCCTTCGCATAAAGATGCACCAAGAGTTGTTGTAACTAATGGAATGATGATTCCCAATTACTCAAAACCAGATGATTGGGAAAAATCGAATGCTTTGGGCGTTTCGCAATACGGACAAATGACGGCAGGAAGTTATATGTACATCGGCCCGCAAGGAATTGTACACGGAACCACGATTACAGTTTTGAATGCTTTTAGAAAAATTGAAAAATCCCCAAAAGGTGGGCTATTTGTAACATCAGGTCTTGGTGGAATGTCGGGAGCTCAACCAAAAGCAGGAAATATCGCAGGTTGCATCACGGTTTGTGCAGAAGTTAATCCCAAAATCACGAAAATTCGCCACGAGCAAAAATGGGTTGATGAAATCTACGAAAATTTGGATGAATTGGTGGAAAGAGTAAAATTGGCTCAACAAAATAAAGAAACTGTTTCCCTTGCTTATCTTGGAAATGTGGTGGAAGTTTGGGAAAAATTTGCTGAAGTTGGTTTGAGAATCAATATTGGTTCCGACCAAACTTCGCTTCATAATCCTTGGGCTGGCGGTTATTATCCTGTTGGAATTTCATTTGAAGAATCTAATAAAATGATGGCTGAAAATCCTAATTTGTTCAAAGAAAAAGTTCAGGAAAGTTTGAGAAGACACGTAGCAGCCATCAATAAACATACGGTAAACGGAACGTATTTCTTCGATTACGGAAATGCATTTTTACTCGAAGCAAGCAGAGCCGGGGCAGAGGTTCATTTGGATATTAATGGAAAACTTTGTTCTGTAAATTCATCAAAAAATGGAAGCGAAATTTTCGCATATCCAAGTTATGTTCAGGATATTATGGGACCGATGTGTTTCGATTACGGATTTGGACCATTCCGTTGGGTTTGCACCAGTGGAAAGCCAGAGGATTTGCATAAAACCGATAAGATTGCCTGTGAAATTTTAGAGGAAATTATGGAAAATTCACCTATTGAGATTCAGCAACAAATGGCGGATAATATACAATGGATAAAAGGTGCACAAGAAAATAATCTCGTAGTTGGTTCGCAAGCAAGAATCCTCTATGCCGATGCAGAAGGGCGAATGAAAATTGCTGAAGCCTTTAATAAAGCTATTAAAAACGGAGAAATTGGGTCGGTTGTTTTGGGACGAGATCATCATGATGTTTCGGGAACAGATTCGCCTTATCGGGAAACTTCTAATATTTATGATGGTTCCAGATTTACTGCAGATATGGCAATTCATAATGTTATTGGGGATTCTTTCCGAGGTGCAACTTGGGTTTCTATTCATAATGGAGGAGGAGTTGGTTGGGGAGAAGTGATTAATGGAGGTTTTGGAATGTTGCTTGACGGAAGCGATGATGCTGACCGAAGACTGAAATCTATGTTGTTTTGGGATGTGAATAATGGGATTTCCCGCAGAAGTTGGGCAAGAAATGAAGGTGCTATTTTCGCTATAAAACGTGCGATGGAAGTAGAACCAAACCTGAAAGTAACGTTGCCCAATTTGGTAGATGATGCGTTGCTGTCGTAAGATTGAAATCTTACGTTGGGGAATCTGTCATCGCTTCGCGATTGGTATTGTACTTAAAGTCGCGAAGCGACGAACGATATATTAGTGTTGAAATTTATTCCAACGCGGAGATTGGTGGATGATGCGTTATTTCCATAAGATTAAAATCTTATGTTGCGACATCTGTCATCGCTTCGCGATTGGTATTGTATCTAAAGTCGCGAAGCGACGAACGATATATTAGCGTTGGAATTTATTCCAACGCGGAAATTGGTGGATGATGCGTTATTTCCATAAGATTAAAATCTTATGTTGCGACATCTGTCATCGCTTCGCGATTGGTATTGTACCTAAAGTCGCGAAGCGACGAACGATATGTTAGCGTTGGAATTTATTCCAACGCGGAAATTGGATGATGATGCATTGCTGTCGTAAGATTGAAATCTTATGTTGCGACATCTGTCATCGCTTCGCGATTGGTATTGTATCTAAAGTCGCGAAGCGACGAACGATATATTAGTGTTGAAATTTATTCCAACGTGGAGATTGGTGGATGATGCGTTATTTCCATAAGATTAAAATCTTACGTTGGGAAATCGGTCGTTGCTTCGCAACTCCACAATGCAACATTAAAAATTTAATCTAAAAAATCTGATTATTTCATTTTAAATTAAAAAAAACATTACCTTTGTGCTCGGATAGTGGTGTTTTTAGGAAATTGTTCTTAACAAACTTAATAGGGAATCGAGTTGAAATCTCAAGCTGTACCCGCAACTGTAATCTGTAATATTTTGTGCAAATCTTTTGCCACTCGA
>JAUNTR010000186.1 GCA_030538575.1 Cruoricaptor ignavus
CCTTTATTTTCAGTCATTTGCAAAGAATGTTTGATGATGAGATACGAAACATTCACCAAATTCCTCAATTCCGAAAGTTGTGGCGAAAGTATGGAATAATTGTACAACTCCGTTACCGCTTCGTAGATTTCACGCTGTTTCTTTTTTGCCAATTTCAATCGGGAATTGCTGCGAACAATCGCTACCAAATCGCTCATCAATTCTTGTAATTGTTTTCTGAGATAAGTAACGATAACCATTTCATCCATCATTTTCATTCCCTCCTCATTCCATTCGGGAACGGCTTTCAAATCCTCGAAATCAAATTTATTTTCCTTTAATAATTCTACCGATTTTATTGCTGCATTATGCCCAAAAACCAGACCTTCCAACAAGGAATTAGATGCCAAACGATTGGCTCCGTGTAATCCCGAATTGGTGCATTCGCCAACCGCAAAAAGGTTTCGGATAGAACTTTGCCCATCCAAATCCACATCTATTCCGCCCATTAAATAATGGCAAGCAGGGACTACGGGAATCAGTTCTTGAAAAGGGTCAATCCCTTCGTCCAAACATTTTTGATAAATATTCGGAAAATGCTCTATAAATTTCTCCTGATTCATTTCCCTGCAATCCAAACCTACATAATCTTTCCCACTGATTATCATCTCGTTATCTATTGCTCTTGCAACAATATCACGAGAAGCCAACTCCTCTCGCTCATCATATTTATGCATAAATTTCTCACCCTTTTTGGTTCGGAGTTTTGCACCATCTCCTCGCACAGCTTCGGAAATCAAAAACAACATACCATCTCTTTTGGAAAACATTGCCGTTGGGTGAAATTGGTAATATTGCATATTGCTGACCTTGCCTCTTGCACGATGCACAAAGGCAATGCCATCTCCTGTTGCGATAATCGGGTTTGTGGTATTTTTGTAAACGTGTCCCGCTCCGCCAGTTGCAACCAAAGTAATTTTAGCAGTAATGCCTTTTATTTTTTTATTTTTTTGATCGAGGACATATGCACCGTAGCAGGAAATATTTTCCAAATCCAATTCCTTACCCGGAATTTGATGTTGAGTAATAAGGTCGATAACATAATGATGATCTAAAATCTGGATGTTCGGTGAGCGATTTACAGTTGCCAATAAAGCCCGTTCGATTTCAAAACCTGTAATATCTTTGTGATGCACAATTCGGTTTTCGGTATGCCCGCCTTCACGCCCCAGTTTGTAATCGCCATCGGTTTCTTTATCGAACTCGGTTCCCCAATCCACCAATTCCTGAAATCTTGCGGGACCTTCTTTTATTACCATTTCCACAACTTCTCGTTTATTTTCGCCATCTCCGGCACGCATTGTGTCTTGTATATGTTTCTCGAAATTATCTTTATCGAAATCCGTAACCACGGCAAGTCCACCCTGAGCGTATTTGGTATTGCTCTCGTCTTCGTCGGATTTAGTAACGATGGTAATTTTGGCTTCGGGGAGTTGTTCTGCGATTTTTATGGCATACGACAAACCAGAAATTCCCGAACCAATAACCAGCACATCAGATTTTATCATCTACTTTGTTTTAATTCCTTACAAAAATAAGATAAATAAATGAGTTTTAGGCAGAAGGCAATAGGCTTTTAGCCGTTGATTCTTGGTTCTTGGCTCTTGGCTCTCGACTCTAAAACAACCCGTTTTCATTTGGATTTTCAAAAAAAGTATCTATCAGAAGTTTTTCGGATTTAGAAGCCGCTACGGCAAGTTGGTCGCAGATTTCGTTTTCGGGATGCCCAGCGTGTCCTTTTATCCAATGGAAAGTCGGACGATGCTCTTTGTATAACGGATAAAACCTCTTCCACAAATCGGGATTTTTCACTTTGGCAAATCCTTTTTTCACCCAACCGAATAACCATTTTTGATTAATGGCTTCCGAAACATATTTGCTATCGGTAAAAATATGCACTTCGTTTTCCGAAGTTTTCAGCTGTTCCAAAGCCACAATAACTGCCAAAAGTTCCATTCTATTATTGGTCGTTTTTCTGTAACCTTGTGCGTAGGTTTTTTGGTAATTTTTCCCGACAACACGCATCAGGATTCCGTAACCGCCTTTTCCGGGATTTCCGCTGCACGCACCGTCTGTAAATATTTCAATGGTCATTATTCAGAAACAATAAAGTTTGGGATTTTTTCTTTTCAATTAAATTTAATTAAAACGGCATTTCTTCGTCTTCATCATAATCATTCATCGATGAACCTGAAAGTCCACCAAAATCAGCATTCCCCGAAGTTCCAAAGGCAGCTCCTGGATCTACGGTAATTTTCAGTTTATCGAAACCGCTCGGTTCATCCATCTGCCCGAAATTGGATGGTTGATAACCGAAATTGCTATTTTCTTCCAAGTCGGCAAATTTCCCCAAGTTTTTAATGAAAGCCAATCTTACGTCTGCCGTTGCACCATTTCTATGTTTTGCGATAATGATTTCTGCTTGGTTTTCGGTATTGGTTTCTTGCCCTTCGGGGTCGTTGTCCCAAGTGCTAATTTTATAATATTCTGGACGGAAAATAAACGATACAATATCCGCATCTTGCTCTATCGCTCCCGATTCCCTAAGGTCGGAAAGTTGCGGGCGTTTCCCCGGGCGGTTTTCCACACTTCTGGAAAGCTGGGAAAGAGCAATAACTGGAACATTTAATTCCTTTGCAATAGCCTTTAAGGAACGGGAAATGGTTGCGATTTCTTGCTCTCGATTTCCTGCATTTTTGCCTCCGCTGTTGGCTGTCATTAATTGCAAATAATCCACCATAATAATTTTCACACCGTGTTGCATTACCAATCTACGGCATTTTGCACGAAAATCGAAAACGGAAAGCGATGGCGTTTCATCTATATAAAGTGGTGCATTTTCTAATGCGGAAACGTTGGAGAAGAGCCTTTGCCAATCTTCATCGGGCATTTGCCCTTTTCTTAATTTCTCGGAAGAAATTCCTGTTTCGGAGGAAATCATCCTTGTAATTAATTGAACTGATGCCATTTCCAAAGAAAACAATGCCAAAGGAACTTTGTGCTGAACAGCGATATTTCTCGCCATAGAAAGCAAAAATGCGGTTTTCCCCATCGCAGGACGAGCCGCAATGATGATGAGGTCGGAGTTTTGCCAACCTCCCGTTTCCTTATCCAACCTTGCAAATCCCGATGGCACACCAGAAAGTCCTTCTTTATCTCGCAGAGATTTTATTTTATCAATCGCTTCTTTTACGAGTGAGTTTGCGGTATCAAAGCCTTTTTTTATCGTTCCGTTAGTAATCTCGAAAAAGGATTGTTCGGCTTTGTCCAAAAGTTCGAAAACATCGGTGGATTCTTTGTAAGAATTATCTATAACGTTGGCTGAAACATTAATTAAACTTCGGAGGATGTATTTTTCCAAAATCACACGCACGTGGTATTCTATATGTGCCGAAGAACTGACACCAAGCGTAAGTTCTATAATGTAATGATCGCCACCTGCAAGGCTTAGATTGCCTTCTTTTTTCAGTTCTTGGATGACGGTCATTAAATCCACAGGATGGTTGTTTTCATACAATTTCAGGATTGCAGAAAAAATAACCTGATGTCTTGGATCGTAGAAAATTTCGGCTTTTAACAGGTCGATGGAATAATCCAATCCTTTTTTATCAATTAAAAAAGTACCAATCACCAGTTTCTCGAAATCCACAGCATTAGGTGGCAATTTGCCTTCGGAAATGGAAAGTTCCTTAGCAAAATTACCATGGGTAAGCGATGATAATGTTTCCTTTTGTGCCATTTTGCAAAGATAACAGTTTTGCAGATGAGAATAAATTTTTTAATTCACAATCGGAAAATGAGTGATATAAAACACTAATTATCAGTAAGTAATAATGTGGATAAAAAAAAATTAAGAGATTAAGAAATTAAGAGATTAAGAAAATAGAAGATACTATCATCAGTTCTCTAATTCTATTGGGTTGTAAGGAATGGGGTTCGATTTCAGTTCTGAACCATCTGAATTAAAAGCAGTTCCTTGGAAATAAAAACCCGGATTTTCATGATAATTCCTTTTCACTTCCATAAATTTATCTCTTGAAATTTCGAGAATATCTTTCTCATTTCTCAAATAAATTTCTTTTGGGTTTTTATCAATCGCTATTGCTGTGAAATGATATTCCCCATCATTGCTCGTTATTTCCAAAATTAATCCCGGAAGTCCATCGAATACATACGGACCATTACTAAAAGGCAAATCTTTACTAAACCAAGCGGTGTAAGTTCTGCCTCTGTATTTTGTGGTTGCTTTTTGACATTGGTAGCCCAAGATTTCTTTTTCTCCTTTTTGCAATTGCCAATCAAAAATTATAGGTTTTTCTTCGTATTGGTATCTTTTTCCAGCTTCGTCTTG
>JAUNTR010000187.1 GCA_030538575.1 Cruoricaptor ignavus
CATATTTTAATTGATTGAAACAACAAATTTACGGATTTTTATACAAACTTTAATACTTTGAAAACCCTCGTAAATTCAACCTCTAAATCTTACACAGATAAAAAAACTGTTGATTATTTTTTTTGGTAGGGATTTTTGTTGAGTTAAAATATCATTTGAAATTTTGATTTTTAAACATAAAAACACTGAGTTATATCATCATTTAGTATTGGCAGAGGCTTTAAAGGTTGAAAGTTATTTTTATTTTCCTTTGATTTCGTATTGGTCATTTTTCACTTCAATGACTTGAGTATTGCTGATGGGAACTAAGTTGATTTTACTTCCGTATTCGTTAATTATATTTTCAACACTTTCGGCAAATGGCTCGTTTCCGTGGTGTGGTAACGGATAAAAACCAACGATGCCAAGTCCGGAATAATCCTCAAGCATCGGTGCTTTATCTTTATCATCCATATTTTGCACGTATTCAATATTTTTTGATAAAATAATACTTCCGGCAGACGCTCCAATGTATAATTTTCCTAAATTTATTTGCTCGATAATGAATTTGTCTGCTCCGGATTTTTTCAGTTCCTGCAGTAAATAAAACGTATTGCCTCCCGAAACATACATAAAATCATTCTCTACGATTTTTTGGGATATATACGATACCGTTTCTTTTTCGATATTCAATTCATCTATGATAATTCCTAATTCTGTAAAGGCAGTTTTATCATCTTCCACATATCCTTTATATTCTTCCACTTGGCTTGCTGTCGGGATAAAAGTTACCGTTTTTCCACGTAAACTTTCTCCATAAAAATTTTGTAAATATTCTGAAACATCACAAAAAGACGAAGTTAAAAACAGGTTTTTCATTTTAATGTATTTAGTGTTTTTTTTAATCTTGAGGTACGAGCAAGAAGCTCGTGCCAGCGTGGGTTATTTGTTTTTTTTTGGCTAAACAACATATTACGAAAAGGCTTTGACAGAATAAGCTGAACCGAAAAGCAACCGTAACTGATGTGTTTCTGCATCTGCAAATTTACGTAATAAACTGAATGTAAAACACTTTTGACAAAAATTATTTGTCTATTTGTTTTGGATCTGCTAATGAGATATTAGCCAATGTCGTTTTATGGTTTTTGAATTTTTGATTTCAGTAAAAATTAAATAATGTATTGAAATATTTGGTTAGGATAAAGCATATTCCGATGATTGAAAGATTCATAAATGTCCTCAAAAACCACGTTTGATTTGAAAAATCGTAGTTGATTTGTTTTGAAATGATGACGAAAATTGCCATCAACAGAAACCAAACCGAGAAGAATAACGATAATTCTTGTCTTATGAGAATGATTACCATATCGTGAATAAATCCGCAAAATACAAACGTTAAAATCAAAGCAAACGCTGGTGGAAATATCCGTTTAAGAGGTTTGAAAACTTTTGTTCCTAAATAATAACCGAAAATCGGATTCCAAAAAATCCAAAAAGTTGAGAAATTTTTAGCTCCCAGTGATTTTTGCAAATTGTTACGAAGAGAGTCGGGATGTCCCAATGGAACGCCATTTCTTCTCTTTATGTATTCGGATAAATCCATTTTTGAGTTTTATTTTTATTCAAAAAATTTCGTTGTCAGTATCTTGGCTAATATACACATAAACCCCATTCCTAAAAGGATTTATTTCTGAATAGGTACGAGCAAGACACTCGCACCAGCGTGGGGGAAGCGGTCAATTTCTCTTTTATCTCACATTTTGTTAATACTATGTTATCTACATTCTTTTGTTTTCCCATTTATTTTTGTCAATGGTCATATGTATTGCTGTCCAGATTTGGCCATTCATTTTTCTCTCCAATTTTACAGTAAGATTTATTTCAAAACCTACTTTTTCGTAACATTTTATTGCCGAAGTATTCCAATCAAAAACATTTAATTCCGCAGTATGTTTGCCAAGGTTCGTAAATCCAAAATCCAATAATTTTTCAACAATAATCTTTCCCAATCCTTTGCCTCGGGAGTTTTTGTCGCCAATTAAAATTCTTGCCAAAGAAAACGAACTGTCTTTTATAAAAATTTCAGCATGCCCAATTGGTAAATTTGTAGCACTATCAATCACTTTAAAAGGAAATATATTTTTATTGTTGAGTATTTCTTGTAATTGTTCATTTGTTAATGGGAAAGTCAGTTGGGGGCCTGCAAATTGCATCAGTTCCTCTTTGTTGCTAATCCATGAGATTAAATCTTCAAAATCATTTTCAGTAAATTTCTCTATAGTAATCATTTATGCGGAGTTTTGGTTGAAATTACAGGTAACGGAAAACGGCATTGGCGGATAAATTAGACGGAACATAGCCGATGTGTTTTTACAGGAGCTAACTTACAAATTAAAAACTGAATTTGGAACAAATTTGGCGATAAAAAATGTAGGAACTTTCAGTTTGTGCATTTAACCTGTCATTTTGCCAATGTGATGTTATGTGCAGTTTTTTAACGTTACGATTGTAAATATTTCATGATTCCTTTTCTAACATTATCCATATACTCATTAATATATTTACGCCCCAAATAACTGTTATGAACCACTTCAGGCATCAAGGATAGTGTTAGTTCATAAACATCATTATCACCTATGTTTATATTTGAACCGCCAGTTTCTCTGTTAGGTGTTGCAATTATCGCATTTGTAAGTCTATAAGAAGTTGTTATTTCTTGAGGAATGAATGATGCCATTTTGAAAAACTCTTCTTTATCAGTAACTGAAAATATAAACCAAGAACTAAGAAACCTGTCATGGTCGAGTGCCATTTCCTCAATTAGTTCTGCCCAGTTTCTTTGATTATTAAATTTGTCTAACTTCTCGATTTGAGCATTAACACTTCTCATTAATTTAGCACATTTTATTTCTTTAAAAACTTCATTTAACTTATTGTAGGATTTATTCTTGAAATCTTCATAATATTTTTCAATTGCCAATTCGGAATCCCAAGACTTTTTCCTAGATTTAAAATCATCTTCTCTCTTGTAACCAATATGGTAGTTGTTTAAGTATGGTTCGTAATAATCATAATGGTCTTTGTCGTAATGGTCGCTATAAGGCAAATATGGTCTTGCAATAACATCAAATGAATAAAACTGCCCATCGTTTAAAGCCCAGCCATCACCTAAATTGTAAGCGATTTGAGCAGAAGAGATTGTGGGTTCTTGGTCATAAGGATGCATGTAATCTAAAAACCAACTATAAGAGCCATTTTTATCGTCAAAATAAACGGCTCTTATTCTTATAAAATGGTCTTCTGGAAGTTTAATATTTTCGATTTCATTAATTCTTTCATCAATACTATCAAAATGATAATCGATTTTTGAACCTATTCTATTTGATAGATGAAAATGATATCCTCGGTAGTTTGCAATCCAATGATTTGGATTTTCAGTTGCATAAATTTCCCAAGATGAATTTTTGCTGGAAATAGGGAAAAATCGTTGTGCAATTTTCCAAAGTCTTGGGGTAGAAAGAGTTTGCTCAATTTTTACAGCATCCCAATACGTCGCTTCGATATCATTTTTCGGATTAGTTGTAATTCCCTCTAATCTTTCAACAATTTTTGACGATGGATAAGTGCTGCAAATTAACAAATAACCTTTCGCCTGATGATGATTACATGAATCAACGATATCGTCCAAGTTTTCAATGCCAACACAATTACCGGAGTGAGCGTTATGTTTACATTGTAATAGCCATACTTTTGAATCGGCAAGAAATTCACTTTCCCTATTCTCTATACAAATTAAATCCTTTCCGCCATCAGATCCTTTTCCACTCCATTTAACACTATAACCTTTAGTTAATAGTATTTCCCTAACCAATAATTCTAAATCATTTCCGTCCTTCGATAGTTCTTTAAAATCTAGCATAGTCGTCTTGTAAAATTGTGCCTAACGTTCCAGTTACTTTGCGAAGTTCTCATTAGGAAGCAAGTTTTCGTTTTGAGAATTTTGTAAAACCGCTTGATGTGCGAAGTCTGCGAAGCAACGAGCACATCAAGCAAATATACACATAAATCCCATTCCTACAAATTATTTTCTAAAAACTTATTTTTGTTGCATATCAGTTAATTATACATGCTTGCATTTTATAATACAAATGTTTGTTTAACGAAATTATTTTCCTAATTTCAATGCCAAAACGCCCCCCGCTGGCGCGAGCATCTTGCTCGTGTCCTACCCAACAAAGATACAAAAAACCTTTCTGTCAAACAGCCCATTGGTTCGTTTTTTCTGTAACAATTATATTTATTGGCACGAGCGGGACGCTCGCGCCAGCGGGGGAAATATCCGTTTTAGAGGTCTGAGAGCCTGTTTAAAAATTAGAAATAAAAATTTATATGAAGTATTTTTGTTGTAAA
>JAUNTR010000188.1 GCA_030538575.1 Cruoricaptor ignavus
AAAAAAAAAAAAAAAAAAATGAATAACTTTGTAGAATTGTTAAACATTAATTATAATTACGATGAAATTTAAAAATTTATTCGCTGCATTAGCAATGCTATTATTGGTATCTTGTAACACCGACAATCCCGAAAATTATTTCGATAAAACAACATTGGTTACAAACCAAACTGTGCCTTTTGATGGTAATTTTATCAATAAAATGCAACAAGACAAAAACCTTGGTCGCTTGCAAATTATTGAAAATAATGAAGTAAAAAATACGGAATCTGCTGTGGAATATTTGCAAAAATACATTATCCCTGAAATGCAAAAAAGCATAGATAAAGTGGAAGCCCTAAAAGTAACAGATGATACCAAAGGAATGATAGAAAGCTCTTTGGATTTGCTAAAATACGCTAAAACCGTAAAAGAAACCGACTATGTAAATATTGCTAAAATGATGGACGAAGGCAAACCACAAGCTGAAATAGATGCCACAGCAAACGCAATATTAGAAAAAACAACGCCTGTAATCGAAGAAAAATACAATAAACTTTTGGAACACGCCTTACCATACGCCGAAAAAAATGGTATAGAAGTAAAATAATTTCAGGAAAAAATCACAAAGGAAACTGCAAAACGGTTTCCTTTTTTTTATCTATATTTATCGGATGATTTTAGAAAAAGAAATAGAGTTCATCCTATTTTTAGATGGACTGAAAAACATTAATCGCAGAAATTTCAACCTCGATGATTCTCGTAGAGAAAACACAGCAGAACACAGTTGGCAAATCGTAATCCTTGCACAGATTTTGTTTCCTTACGCCAAAAACCAAGAAAACATCAACCTGCTTCGGGTTCTGAAAATGCTCTCCATACACGATGTGGTCGAGATAAAAGCAGGCGACACATTTATCTTCGATGAAGAAAAAATGAAAGGAAAATACGAACGAGAACTACAAGCCGCCAAAGAAACTTTCGGGATTTTGGATGAACCTCTTCGTTCCGAGTTTTTGGAATTATGGAAAGAGTTTGAAGCTGAGGAAACTCCCGATGCTATTTTTGCTTGTGCCATAGACCGAATAATGCCTTTTATCCTAAATACGCACAACGCTGCAACAAGTTGGACGGAAGCGAATGTTACCAAAAGCCAGGCAAAAAAAACCATAGAATATGCGGTAAAAAAAGCCTCAACCGAAATGGGCGAAGCCTTTGATATTCTTCTGCAAAAAGCTTTGGACGAAAATAAATTGATTGATGAATGAACGGAAAAACTTCACATTCATTGAAATTAAACAAAAATCCGCTCCTTAGATTAAGAAGCGGATTTTCTATAATAATTAAGATATTTTACAATGCCAAAGCTTTGGTAATTGCATTATCTATTCCTGCAAGATTTTTTCCGCCAGCTGTTGCAAATCCCGGATTTCCACCGCCTCCGCCTTGTATTTCTTTGGCAAGTTCTTTTACAATATTTCCAGCGTGATATTTGCCATCTAAATCATCGGAAACGCCAACTGTAATCATCGGTTTTTCATTGGCATCAGAAACAATAATCGTGATGGAATTTGGTATTTCTTTCTTCAATTGAAATACAATATCCTTCACACTTCCTGCATCCAAAGAAACTTTTTTCACCAACAATTTTTTGTCGCCACTTTCCACGAAATCGTTTTTCCAATTCGCCGTTTCGCCTTGTGCTTTTTCTTTTTTCAAGGTTTCCAATTCTGCTTTCAATATGGTATTTTCTTCCAACAATTTCTCTACCGATTTTTTCAAATCTTTGGATTTCAGAAGTTGAGAAAGTTCAGCCACATCAGTTTCCAAACCTTTGAAATAAGCCATAGCTTTATCGGCAGAAATGGCTTCTATACGGCGTATTCCAGCCGCTGTGGAACTCTCGGAAACAATTTTGAAATAACCAATCTCTGCGGTATTCCGAACGTGCGTTCCACCGCAAAGTTCCTTGGAAGTACCGAATTGTATCATCCTCACATTTTCGCCATATTTTTCACCGAAAAGTGCCATTGCACCTTTATCCATAGCTTCTTGGATTGGGATATTTCTAAACTCCTGCAAGGCAATATTTTCTTTTATTTTTTCATTAACTTTACTTTCCACCAAAGCCAATTCTTCATCGGTCATTTTAGCAAAATGCGAAAAATCGAAACGCAGATAATCTGGACCAACAAAAGAGCCTTTTTGTTCCACGTGCGTTCCCAAAACTTCTCGCAAAGCCTCGTGCAACAAATGCGTTGCTGAGTGGTTGGCTTGCGTACTTTTTCGGTTTTCAGTATTTACGAATGATAGAAAATCTGCCTCCAAATCTTTTGGCAATCTTTCGACCAAAGAAATAATCAGATTATTTTCTTTTTTTGTACTGAGAACATCTATCCGTTCATCTATATCTTTAAAAGAATCTGCCATTTCATTAATCGGAAATATGGCTCCCGTATCACCAACTTGCCCACCACCTTCGGGATAGAAAGGCGTTTCTGCAAGCACGATTTGGTAAAATTCTCCGTCTTTATTTTCTACTTTTCTGTATCTTGTAATGTGGGTTTTATTTTGGGTTTTATCGTATCCTACAAAATTTTCAGGTTCGTCTTTCAGCACAACCCAATCGTAAACTTTTGCGGCAGAATCTTTTTTGGAGCGTTGCTTTTGCTTCTCCATTTCAGCTTCAAAACCTTTTTCATCAATGGTTAGATTTTGTTCCTCAGCAATAATTCTAGATAAATCTGCGGGAAAACCAAACGTATCGTACAACTCGAAAACTTGCTCTCCCGGAAGTGTTTTTTCGCCTTTATTTTGAGTTTCTTTTATAATGAAATCTAACCTTACTAATCCTGTTTCTATGGTTTTTAGGAAAGAATTTTCTTCCTCCTTTATCACTTCTGTTACCAGTTTTTCTTGCTTTTCTATTTCAGGGAAAAATGCTCCCATTTGGTTTTTAAGTACAGAAACCAATTGGAATAAAAATGGTTCTTTCATTCCTAAAAATCGGTAAGAATAAGAAATCGCACGTCGTAAAATTCTACGGATAACATAACCTGATCCACCGTTGGAAGGTAACTGTCCATCGGCAATTGCAAAGGCAACCGCACGAATGTGATCCACAACTACACGAATCGCAATGTCTTTTTCATCTTCTAAAATCCCTGCATATTTCTTGCCCGAAAGTTCTTCTACTTTATTAATTAATGGCGTGAAAATATCGGTATCGTAATTGGAAGATTTCCCTTGAAGTGCCATACACAAACGCTCGAAGCCCATTCCTGTATCTACGTGTTGTGCAGGGAGTTTTTCCAAAGTTCCGTCGGCTTTTCTGTTGAACTCCATAAAAACGAGATTCCAAACTTCCACGACTTGCGGATGGTCTTGGTTCACCAAATCTAATCCCGAAACTTTTGCTTTTTCTTCGGCAGAACGCAAATCTACATGGATTTCCGAGCAAGGCCCACAAGGTCCGCTCTCTCCCATTTCCCAAAAATTATCTTTTTTATTTCCATTGATAATTCGGTCTTCTGCAATATGTTCTTTCCAAAAATTATAGGCATCTTCATCTCTTTGCAAATTTTCTGATGCATCTCCCTCAAAAATAGTAACATACAAATTTTCCTTAGGAATACCATACACTTCGGTTAATAATTCCCAAGCCCAAGCAATGGCTTCTTTCTTGAAATAATCTCCGAAAGACCAATTTCCCAACATCTCGAACATCGTATGATGATAAGTATCTCTCCCAACATCGTCCAAATCATTATGCTTTCCGGAAACCCTCAGACACTTTTGTGTATCGGCAATTCGTGGTGATTTTGGTTCTTTGTATCCAAGGAAATAATCCTTAAACTGCGTCATCCCAGAATTGGAAAACATTAGCGTAGGATCGTCTTTTAAAACTATCGGAGCAGAGGGAACGATGAGATGTTCTTTACTTTTAAAAAAATCTAAAAACTGCTGGCGTATTTGTTGTGAAGTCATATCTAATTTATGGGCTTTTTGTAAAGATGCAAATTTAATAAAAAATTCTAAGTTTTAAGTTCAAGGTTTCAGGTTCAAGGTTCACTGCTAATTGCTAACAGCCAATCACTAATTAAAATACCCCCAAACCATTTTCCCTTTGGACTTTCCTAAAATTTCTTCTAAAATTTCCAAAGGTGCTTCCCTTATTCTTTTTACGGATTTTAGTTTTTGTAGAAGCAATTCTATAGATTTTTCGCCAACGCCTGGTATTTCTTCCAACTCAGTTTTTATAGTTGAGTTTTTGCGTCGGGTTCTGTGATGTTTCACTCCAAAGCGGTGAGATTCGTCTCGAACTTGTTGCAAAATTTTCAACGTTTCAGATTTTTTATCCAAATAAAGCGGAATGGAATCTTCGGGAAAGA
>JAUNTR010000189.1 GCA_030538575.1 Cruoricaptor ignavus
TCCAATCTACAATTTGCGGATATTTGTCGGTTACTTTTTCGGCATAATTTTTATAACCAATCAGTTCCTCTATTTTTGGGAAAGCGGTATTTATTTTATCATTATTTTTAAGGAAAACTTCTACGCCACCATATTCATTCATCCCGATGCCTTGTATTTTTCTTGCGTGATTAATGCCTCCCAAAACAAAAAGGTCATCTATCATTTTGATGTCGGTTTTGTAAATCCCCGAGATTTTAAATTTCCTGTAAATCGGTTTCTGATCTTCCTTTGCGAAGATGGCAACAATGCTGTCACCTACTTTTCTATGCAAATCTTTAGCGATTTTTTGTGAAACAACGATGTTGGAATTAAACTCGTTTTCTGTGATGACAGGCATTTCTCCTTCAACCAAAAATTTCTGAAATCTTTTATAATCAAAATCCTTCCCAATACCTTTGAAGATGATACCCGCAAAATTGTCTTCGGTTCGCATAATTCCGCTTACCGTTACATATTTTTGTGTAGCGGCAATTTCGGGGAGTTCTTTTATTTTATTTAATTCAAATCCATCGGAACTAATGATGGAAGAATTGTACGATGCATTGGATTTTTGCGATTTTATTTGCACTGCACCACCAAAATCTGCCATTCTGTTTTTTATGGCATTTTTAGAGCCAATCCCTGTGGAAACGGTAATTAGCGAAACAATAACACCCAACGCAACCGACAACCGACCGATAAAAATTATGGTTCTGGAAAGACTATTTTTATTATCTTTGGAGAATGCTATTTTTTTAGAAAAGTATAATGGAAATTTCAAGACTATGTATTTAAGTTTCAAAAATAAAAATTTACTTCTTATTTGCCTAATTTTTTTAGGAACATTCGTAAAAATAAATGCACAAACCCATTCTACCGATAGTTTTTTGGTTGCTGCAGATCGCCCCGAACTTTATCTTCCTCTTTTGGAAAATAAGACGATTAGCGTAGTAACCAACCAAACGGGTTTGTTGAAAGATAAAACCCATTTGGTAGATTTTTTAATTAAAAATAAAATTAAGATTAAAAGTATTTTCGCTCCCGAACACGGTTTCCGAGGAGATGCCGATGCAGGCGAAGTTGTGAAAAACGGACGAGATACCAAAACAGGTTTGCCGCTGGTTTCTCTCTATGGAAATAATAAAAAACCAACCGCCGAGCAAGTAAAGGATTTAGATGTTATTTTATTTGATATTCAGGATGTTGGCGTTCGGTTTTACACTTATATTTCTACGTTGGCTTATGTGATGGAAGCCGCTGCGGAGCATAATATAGAAGTCGTGGTTTTGGACCGACCGAATCCGCATGATGGTTATACAGATGGGCCTGTGCTGAAACCGAAATGGAAAAGTTTTGTGGGAATGCACCAAGTGCCTGTGGTTTACGGTCTTACGATTGGCGAATACGGAAAAATGGTAAATGGCGAAGGCTGGCTGAAAAATGGAATAAAAGCCAAATATACCGTTGTCCCAATGCAAAATTATCATAAAAAAGAAAGATATAATTTATCGGAAAGACCATCTCCTAATTTGCCAAATTCACAATCTATTAACCTGTATCCGTCGCTTTGTTTTTTCGAGGGAACGCAGGCTTCTGTGGGCAGAGGAACCGATTTGCCTTTCCAAATCTATGGCAGTCCTTACACTAAAAGTTTGCCGTATCGCTTTACACCAAAACCAAATTACGGAGCGAAAAATCCGTTTCTAAACGGGCAACTTTGCTACGGAGAAAATCTTTCGCAATATCCTGAAACATTGGATAAACTGAATTTGGAATGGCTGTTGAAAGCTTACAAAAATTATAAAAACCCAAAACAGAATTTCTTTTTGAGTAATTTATTCTTCGATAAATTAGCAGGAACTGATGAATTGAGGAAGCAAATTATCGCAGGAAAAACCGAAACCGAAATTAGAGCGTCTTGGCAAAAAGATTTACAAGCCTACGAAAAAATCCGAGTGAAATATGTGATGTATGAAGATTGAAATGATTTTTTAAACTTAAATTCACTTTTGGAAAGTGATTTTATTTTTTTAGAAAAGAGAAGAAAAATTTTCTCTTTCCTTTGCGATAAATGAAATAAGCGATATATTTTTTTGTTCGTGAAAAGACTTCAATTTTCTAAGTTCTCGAAAAAAATATAATTATCTTTGCCCAAATTATTTTCCGAAAAATGATGAAACCTAATTTTAGAATAGCACTTTGTTCCATTATCGCATTATTTCTCATTTTTTCTTGTAAAAAAGAAAACAAAAATATTTGGGAAACAGAAATTGAAACTGCAGAAAAACCAGTGGAAATTACCAATATTTCAAAGGAATTTTATGATGAAAATTTGCCGTTGCAAGAATTTCAACAAAAATATCCTTGGTTTCAAGGGACGGTAAGCAACGAGGATTTTTTGAAACGAAAAACAGATTCATCAGAAATAAAAATCTACCAAGAAGCTATTAATCAGATAGATGAGGCTAAGTTGCAAAAGGAACTTACCGAACTTTTTGCGAGAGTAAAACACTATTTTCCCAATTTTGTAGAACCTAAGGTTTTCCTCTTTTCATCGGCATTACAAATGGCAACCGATCCTATTTTTCTACAACCCGAAGACCATTTTTTATTTATAGATATTACGGGATTTATGGGCGAAAATCATAAAAGATACGAGGGTTTGGAACAGTATTATCAAAAATCTATGAACCCGAGAAATATTGTCCCAAAAGTCTCGGAAATCATTGCAGAAAATATGGTGCCAGTTTCGGGCGAACATCAGAAATTTATAGACCATATTATTTATTACGGGAAAATAATGACTTTGCAAGATGCCTTTTTGCCTTCGTTTCCTGAGAATTTGAAAATCGGTTACACGCCACAACAATACGATTGGGCGAAAACCAACGAGGCAAATATTTGGAATTATTTTGTGGAGAACGATTTGCTTTTTAGCGACGATGCTCGTTTGCAAGAACGTTTTATCGCACCAGGACCTTTTTCCAAATTTTATACGCAAATAGATAACGAATCTTCTCCGCAAATTGCGATATTTATAGGTTGGCAAATTTGCAAATCGTTTTATGTAAAACATTCTAAAACGCCATTGCAAGATTTTATGAAAATGAGTGCGGAAGAGATATTTAATAAAGCAGGATATAAACCTTAGAATTAAGAGTCAAGAGTCAAGAACCAAGAATCAAGATGCTTGTTGGTTTAAGTGAAATCGAAAAATATTAGAGATTAGAAATTTAAAATTAATTAAAAAAAGATATGAGAAAGACGCAGATAACGATAGATGTAGAATTGGACGAAAACCATATTCCTGAAAAAATGACTTGGAATGCGGAAGATGGTGGCGTAGAAAAACAGGAAACAAAAGCCACGATGATTTCGGTTTGGGATGATAAAACAATGGAAGCTCTTAGAATAGACCTTTGGACGAAAGATATGCCTCTTGACCAAATGAAAATGTTTATCCACCAAATTTTGGTTTCCTTGGGAAACACTTATCAAAGGGCTTCGGGCGAAGAAGATGTTGCTGCTTGGATGGAACAAATGGCAGAAGAATTTGCCGTGAAATCTGCTATAAAGTAGAGGAAACCCATCATTTAACCTAAAAAAATCAACGATGACCTCCGAGTTTGTTATTGAAACTATTACCGATTTTAGTTCGCCAATTCCTTTGTTACCAGAGTTTTATACTGTTGTGGTTTGTAATGGCGGGAGTTCTTATGAGGTAGATTTTAATCAATATCAAGCTTTGGGCAGTCATATTATTTTTTTAACCCCGTATCAGCATTTTAAGTTTTTGGATTATCAGGGCGAAAATCTTACTTACATTCAGTTCAATGCCGAGTTTTATTGTATAGAATTTCATCGGAATGATGTGGCTTGCAACGGACTTTTGTTCAATAATATTTATTCGGAAAATCATATTTCGGTAACGGATGAGATTTATGCTGAGATTTGTTTTACAGTGAAACGAATGCAAACCGAAAACCAGTTGTGCAACCCATATTCCGAGTCTTTACTGAAAACTTATCTGCAATTAATCCTTGCACTTTGCAGTAAGGAAAAGAAATTCCGATTGGATGAGATGGCGGAAAAACACACCTTCTTTCCCGAATATTTGCAGTTCCAAGAAATGCTGGAACGTTTTTACCAAAAGGAGCACAGCCCCACTTTTTACGCTTCGGAGATTGGGATTTCCACAGATGCTCTTACCAAAAAAATAAAAGCCGAAGTCGGGAAAACGCCAAAGCAACTCATTAATGAAAGGATTATTTTGGAAGCCAAAAAACTACTGCAACTCACCACAAAATCTGTAAAGGAAATTTCTTGGGAATTGT
>JAUNTR010000190.1 GCA_030538575.1 Cruoricaptor ignavus
TGGTTCTACGATTGGGACAATGCGTTGTTTTCTTTTAGCATTAAAAAAAGTGAACAACAGCAAACCTGCCAAAAACAGCCACCAAGCGTACTTGAGCGGTGGATTTGCCAACACAACACGAAGTATAGAAGATGAAGGTGCGGAAGCCGAAGTTTCCTCTGTAAACCAAAGCGTTTCCCGATTTGGAAGATACGAAAAAACATCTTGAAAATAAGTTTTGTTGCCTTTTTTTAGAAGATAATAATTGGTAAGAAAAAGCGGGTCAGCGTGCAAATAAACATTGCCTTTACCATATTTTACTTTGATGAAATTCGGTTGTTGTTTTGTTTCTTTATCAGTTGCTACACCAAGAATTTCGGTATTAGCGGAAATTTCGGAAAAACCTCTCCTCGATGGTAATTTATCTACGATTAAAGTATCTTTGCTAAATTTCTTATCCGTGAGTTTAAAAATTTGGTTGTCCTCATAACTGATATTGCTCGCCCAAATGCCCAATGTGTCTATGAGTTTTGGAGAGAAATATTCTGAAACCACCATTGCATCCGAGCCTTTGGAAATATGACTGAAAATTTTGTTCCAAGATTCGCCATCTATATTTTGTTCTATAATTAATATATTGTGCGGTTTCTTCTCGGTTTTTTCGTTGTAATAATCGTAAGGCGATTCATTAATTTTAATTAAATGATTTCCGAAAATAGAGTTGGCTTCCTTATCGAAAACGTAAAGTCCGAAAGGTGTTTTTTTCGCAGTATCGTAGTTTTTTCGCCAATCCACAACTTCGTTTCTATTGATTTCCAACAGAGCCAAAATTGCCAGAACAATGGCAAAAATAACAGCGTATATTTTGATGGTTTTATTCATTATTTTTCCCTCTATTTTCTTGATACAGAAAAACCTGAAAATTGTTTTTTAAAGTTAATATAATGCCCTTCATCCAACTCGAATTCGCCATACCAAACGTGGTCGAAGATATAAGATAATTGTCGGAAATCGGTTGCCAAATCGGTATTTTGTAATTCCTTCACATAATCTTTGTTGGTTTTTTCGGGATTCCATTGTATGCGTTGGTTGTCCGATAATTTTTTCAATACAAAAAGAAAATGATAACGAATTGCCGAGCGAAAATCTTTCTGTTGCTCGAAACGAGAAATGCTCTCAGGAAAGTTGATTTCGTGTATATTTTCGCGGAGTTCTTCTTCGTTCAAATTTATTTTTCTATTTTTCTTACCAAAGATAAAATTACCGTTTTGGGAAAGTAGAAATTTAATTAAAAAATATAAAACGACCGCTATAATAGTAATTGCTAAACCTTTGATAATCAAATCACCAATTTCTCGTGCTTTTATAGGAGCTGTTCCGAAGATAGTGTCTAAGATTTTATACAATCGTCTTTTCAGTTTTTCCCAGAGCGATTCTTTGGGTTTTACTGTTGTATAATCAAAATCTTCGCCCGTGTATTTGTCTTGGAAATTTAGCGGAATTGTTTTAGGATAGATGATGTTATCTGTGGTATAATCTTCTTTCAGCAGAGAATCTATATTTACCGTTTTGTCCAAAACTTGCGACACAGGCAAACTATCTGCCTGAGAATACAGACAATTGATTTTTAAAAATAATATAAAAATTAGAATCCTAAAAGCCATTTCCTATGGTATCTATCTCGGACAAATCTTCTTTTCTGTGCAAATCTGTACGGCTATCGTAGTACATTAATCCCGCATTTACATAAACCATATTTGATAAAATAAATGATGCCAAAATCCCAATTCCGTAGAATACGAAAAATAAAATCCCCGTAGTTCCATCAAACGGGTTTTCGTGTGCCGAAGTGGAATCTGTTGTAAATGTACTTGCCAATACAAGCATCATCGGTATCATTGTAAACACAGAAGTTACAACTTGAATGATGATATAAACAACAATCACCGAACCCCAATATTTCCAAAATGGCGATTTTTGGTTTCCGTTTGGATAAGAAAATTGTGAGCGTAAAGCATAGCTCAACGATTCGAAAAATCCTTTTTTGGTGTGAAGATAATCGAAAAGGAGAAAATTAACGACATTCATCACCGCAGGAACTACAAGCAACAAAACGAATATCCCGATGAGGATTATTATCAATAAATAACTAAGACCCACAACTAAAAAAGCCAAAGGTGTTACTATGAAAAACAGACCTAAAAAGAGTTTCAGCACTCGACCGAAATTCTGTTTTACATCACTTAAAATTTCATCGGTTTTTATGTGCTTATTTCCCGTTTCAGAAAGGCGTTTCATATAAAAAACAGGATAAGAATAATTGATGACTATTGCAGCCAAAAATATAAAAAATACAAACAGCGTAACCACAGCAAGCATTACTTGGTTTTCTTGGAAATAAGATTCGAAATAATAGCTCTGCCCTCCTACGTTGCCTGCGAAAAATTGAGAAAACAATTCCCGATAACCAATAACAAAAAGGACAACCAAAAGGATGAGCAATAAACCATTAATCAAAATATAATTTTTGAAATAATTTTTGCCATTTTCTTTGAAGAATGTAAACGTATCGCTAACCAGCGTTCCGAAATCTCTTTTTTTATAAAACTGCATCATTGTGATTTATTTTTTTTGAAACAATATAAGGATAAACAAAATAATAAAAACTAATTATAAACAAACATCCGAAGATAATTATCAAATTCAAAAACAAAGGCATTTGCAAAGCGTAGCGGGTAACGTAGCCTTCTATAATCGCTGCAACAATGGTAAATGGCACTGTACTGAGAAAAATCTTAAACGAATCTCGGAAACCTATTTTGAAAGAATTGAATCTGGAATAAGTTTTCGGAAAAAGAATAGAAGCTCCCAAAACCAAACCTGCCGCAGCCTCGACTACCATACTGAATATCTCGAAAGTACCGTGTAACCAAATACCTCTTGCACTATCCTTCAATGCTCCGTATTCGTAGAAAAAATATTGGAAAGAACCAAGCATAATGCTATTTTGCAAGAGTACAAACAACGAACCTACTCCACCAAAAACGCCATAAAGAAACATCTTTGCACCGACCAAAATGTTGTTTATCGTAATGCCAATCGTACTTCCCCAATTAGAACCACTTTGGTAAACGCCAACCGCATTATCATTTTTTATGTTTTCTATGGTCATATTTACATAATCATCTCCCAAAATCAGCTTGCAAAATTCTGGGTCGTAAATAGCAGATAACAAACCAATTGCAGTAAAAATACCGAAAAACACAAATGCAAAAAACAAATAAGTTCTGTACTTATAAACGATGAGAGGCACTTCGGTTTTAAAGAAATAAAGAAGCCTATTTTCCTCTATTCTTCTTGTTTTATAAATCTTTTGGAAGATGATGGAAGCCAAATGATTGAGGTAAACAGTTGTTTTGCTTTTAGGATAATAAGTCTGTGCGAATGACAAATCATTCACCAAATTAATATAGATAGAAGATAGGTCATCGGGATTTTTTTTAATTTTTCCACTAACAACTTGCTCTATTTCCGTCCATTTTTCTTTATTTTGCCTAATAAAAGCGACCTCTCTCATAACAAGATGCTAAAATAGTAAAAAATATGTCTCAAATTGCAATAAATACTTCACAAAATGTAAATATCAATTTCAAGACTGCCAGCGTGGGCGAGCGTATGTTGGCTTTCTGTATAGATTTACTGATAAAAGGTGCATATTTTCTTACGATTTATCTTATTTTGTTCAAAATTTTAGGGTTAAGGCATTATTTTAACAATTGGGATTCTTGGTCAATAAACGCCTTTTTACTCATCATTACGCTTCCTGCCAATGTTTATACTTTGGTCTGCGAAAGCCTGATGGAAGGGCAAACTTTCGGCAAAAAAATCGTGAAAATAAAAGTGGTGAAAATAGATGGCTACCAAGCTAATTTTGGAGATTATCTGATGAGATGGGTTTTCCGGTTGGTAGATGTGTACAGCAACTCGGGAGTCGTGGGAATTACATCGATGATTGTTTCTAAAAACAACCAAAGGTTGGGCGATTTGGCAACGGGAACTGCGGTTATTTCATTAAAGAACAACATCAATATTTCTCATACTATTTTGGAAAATTTGGAGGCTGATTACAATCCAGTTTTCCCACAAGTAATTTCTCTTTCAGATAACGATATGCGGATTATAAAAGAGAATTACGAAAAAGCCCTGAAACTAAACGACCGCATCGTCATTAGCAAACTATCGAAAAAAATATGCGAAACTTTGAAGTTAGACGAGTCGCAAATTTCATTAACGGAAAAACAATTCATCAATACCATTATACGAGATTACAATTATTATACAGG
>JAUNTR010000191.1 GCA_030538575.1 Cruoricaptor ignavus
CGCCGTACTACAAAAGGCTTTTCGAGAATTATGGTTTCCAAATTTATTTTAATCAACTCTGTTATAGCAGACCGATACACAGCAATATTTCTCGTGTTTTTACAACAATGCACGCCAAACATAGCCGAAACCCAAATATTTCTGCAAAGCGAATGAGAAAAAATGAATTGGATAAATTTGCAGAAGATTTTACGGAAATCTACAACAAAGCGTGGGCAAACCACGGTGGAGGAAAACAACTGGAACTTGCGAAAACCCGAAAAATGTTCCAAAGTATGAAGCCCGTAATCAACGAGCATATTTCTTGGTTTATCTACCACAACGAACAACCGATTGCAATGTGGATGAACTTGCCCGACCTAAACCAATGGTTTAAATACCTGAACGGGAAATTTGGTTGGTGGCAAAAACTGAAATTTGTTTGGGCAAAACATTTTAAGAAAAATAAAAAAATGGTAGGCTTGGTTTTCGGTATCGTACCCGAATGGCAACGCACAGGAATAGACGGCTATATGATTTGGGAAGGCACGAGCCACCTGAGAAAACATACGGATTTCGAGATTACCGAGTTGCAATGGATTGGGGATTTTAATCCAAAAATGATAAAGATTGCAGAAAATTTGGATACCAAAGTTACCCGAACTTTGGCGACTTATCGCTATCTTTTTAATCAAGAAAAAGAGTTTACACGACACCCGATTTTGTGAGATATAAAAAAACCTTCAAGATTTCCAAAACCTTGAAGGTTTGTTGTTTATTAAAACAATTCTGCTGCGATGGCTTTTACATTATCGCTTTTCCCCATAGAATAGAAATGCAGAACAGGAACACCAAATTCCCTAAGTTCCCTACATTGTTGTATTGCCCATTCTATCCCGATTTGTTTTACAGCAACGTTGTTTTTAGCGGCATCTATTTCTTTAATTAAACCCTCAGGCAAATCTATCTTAAAGGTTTTTGGCAACATAGAAAGATGCCCTTTGGTCGCAATTGGTTTTATACCGGGAATAATCGGAATATCAATTCCCATTTCACGAGCTTGCTTTACAAAATCGAAAAATTTTTGATTATCAAAAAACATTTGTGTTACGACATAATCTGCTCCTGCTTCTACTTTTTCTTTTAGTTTTTGCAAATCGTAGTTTATAGATGGTGCTTCCAAATGTTTTTCGGGATAGCCTGCCACACCGATACAAAATTTATTCTCATCGGTAGAACGCTTGTTATCAGTAAGATACTTACCGCAACCGACATCATTAATGTGTTTTACCAAATCCGATGCATAACGGTGTCCGCCTTCGGTTACTACAAATTGGTTTTGCCCTTTCATCGCATCTCCACGAAGTGCCATTACATTTTCAATTCCCAAATAAAGGCAATCTACCAAAAGATATTCGGTTTCCTCTTTTGTAAAACCGCCACAAAGAACGTGTGGCACGGTATCTACCTTATATTTATGTTGTATAGATGCACAAATTCCCAAAGTTCCAGGTCGCATTCTGGTCATTTTTCGTTCCATCAATCCGTTTTCTTTTTCGATGTAAACGTACTCTTCCCGAGAAGTGGTAACATCTATAAACGGCGGTTGGAACTCCATTAGCGGATCTATATTTTTATACAAATCTTCAATTCCTGTTCCTTTTGGTGGCGGAATAACTTCTAACGAAAATAATGTTTTTCCGTTGGCGTTTTTTATATGGTCGGTAATTTTCATTTTCTAAAACGATTTAAGGTTCAAAGTTTAAGGTTTAAAGTTTTATAACTATTTTTTTAAACTAAATTCGGTGCGAGCCATTTTCTGGCAAATTCCAATTCTACTCCTTTTCTTTCTGCGAAATCTTTCAATTGGTCTTCGGTAATTTTTCCTAAACCGAAATACTTGGATTTTGGACTGGCGAAATAGTATCCCGAAACGGCTGCTGTTGGGAACATTGCTAAACTCTCGGTAAGTTCTACACCAATGTTTTCTTTTACTTGCATTAAGTCCCAAATGGTTTGTTTTTCCAAATGGTCCGGACAAGATGGATAACCCGGAGCAGGACGAATTCCTAAATATTTTTCTGAAATTAAATCCTCGTTATTCAGTTCTTCATTCTCGGCATAACCCCAAAATTCGGTTCTTACTTTTTTATGCAAAAACTCGGCAAAGGCTTCTGCAAAACGGTCTGCAAGGGCTTTTACCATAATTGCATTATAATCATCGTGAGCATCGTAATATTTCTGTGCCAACTCATCTGTCCCAAAACCTGCACAAACGCAAAATGCACCTACATAATCCTGTTTACCTGTTTCTTTCGGAGCAATAAAATCCGCCAAAGCCAAATATTCTTTTCCCGCCGATTTTTTCAATTGTTGGCGAAGGGTATAAAATTTGGAAACCGTATTTCCTTGTTCATCATAAATTTCAATATCATCATCGTTTACCGTATTGGCTGGGAAAATACCGAAAATTGCTTTTGCTGTAAGTAACTTATTATCCAAAATTTCTTTTAAGATTTTTTGTGCATCTCGGAATAGTTCTTTGGCTTGTTCCCCAATAACTTTATCCTCCAAAATATCGGGATATTTGCCGTGCAAATCCCAACTGCGGAAAAACGGCGACCAATCTACAAACTCCAAAAGTTCATTAAAATCTTGATTTTCAATAATATGCAAACCTGTTTTTTTAGGTGTAGCGATCTCCTCGTTTTCCCAATCTATTTTATATTTTTGCTTACGAGCATCTTCTATTGAGATATATTCTTTATCCACTTGTCGGTTGAGAAATTTATCCCGAAACTCTTCGTATTCCTTTTTCAAATCCAAAGAATAAACATTGGATTTTTCTTTATTTAATAAAGAACTTACAACGTTTACCGCACGAGAAGCATCGTTCACATGGACAACGGTATTGCTGTATTTCGGGTCGATTTTTACAGCTGTATGTGCTTTGGAAGTTGTTGCTCCACCAATCATCAATGGAAAATTCAGGTTTTGTCTTTCCAGTTCATCGGCAATGTAAACCATCTCGTCCAAACTCGGAGTGATAAGTCCGCTGAGCCCGATAACATCTACCTGCTCATCAATCGCTGTTTGTATAATTTTTTCGGCAGGAACCATTACGCCCAAATCCACAATTTCGTAGTTGTTACAACCCAAAACTACGCTCACAATATTTTTACCAATATCGTGTACATCGCCTTTTACGGTTGCCATTAATATTTTACCATTGCTTGGTCTGGCACTGTCTTTTTCTGCTTCTATATAAGGTTGAAGATAGGCGACTGCTTTTTTCATTACCCTTGCAGATTTTACAACTTGTGGCAAAAACATTTTTCCGCTACCGAATAAATCGCCGACAACTCCCATACCTTCCATCAGATTTTTCTCGATGACTTCCAAAGGTTTGGCAGCTACTTGCCTTGCTTGTTCTACATCTTCTTCTATAAAACGGTCGATTCCCTTTACCAAAGCGTGATTGATGCGTTCTTGCAATGGTTGTTCTCTCCACGCAAGGTCTTCGGTTTTTTCTTTTTTTACAGATTTATGTTTATCGGAATAATCCAAAAGTCTTTCGGTAGCATCTTCTCTTCTATCGAGCATTACATCTTCTACCAACTCCAACAATTCTTTTGGAATTTCATCGTAAACCTCTAACATTGTTGGGTTTACAATCCCCATATTCATTCCTGCTTTTATAGCGTGATAAAGGAAAACCGAGTGCATTGCTTCCCGAACAGTATCATTCCCTCGGAAGGAAAATGAAACATTGGAAACTCCGCCACTTACCGAAACGCAAGGCAAATTTTGGCGAACCCAACGTGTAGCTTCTATAAAATCTATGGCGTTTTTGCGGTGTTCATCCATCCCTGTTGCGACGGGAAAAATATTCAAATCGAAAATAATATCTTCGGGCGGGAAACCAACTTCGTTCACCAAAATGTCATAAGAGCGTTTTGCAATTTCTTTTCTTCGCTCCAAATTATCGGCTTGCCCTACTTCGTCAAACGCCATTACAATCATTGCTGCACCGTAGCGTTTTATAATTTTGGCTTGATATTTAAACTCCTCTTCCCCACTTTTCAAACTAATGGAATTTACGACACATTTCCCTTGTACAACTTGCAAACCAGCCTCCAAGATTTCCCATTTGGAGGAATCTATCATCATCGGGATTTTAGAAATATCGGGCTCGGAAGCAATAAGGTTTAGGAATTTTACCATACAATATTTCCCATCGAGCAAACCGTCGTCGAAATTTACATCTAATATCTGTGCACCGCCCTCCACTTGATTTCTCGCAATATCTAAGGCTTCAGCAAATTTTTCTTCTT
>JAUNTR010000192.1 GCA_030538575.1 Cruoricaptor ignavus
AAAATAGATTCCGAAGCGGTAAAAGAAGCCGTGAAAAAAGTTTTGGCAAGATAATTTTTTCATTAATGAAAATACAAAACTCCTTCAAGATTTTTATTGAAGGAGTTTTTTTACCTGAAAGAGAGAGTTGCGTAGCAACGACCGATATCCCAGCATCAGAATTCATTCTGATGGTTTTTCAATAATTTGAAATTTAAATTAATGCCATCAACAATTTCATTCTGATGATAGAGTTGCGTAGCAACGACCGATATTTCAGCATCAGAATTTATTCTGATGATTTTTCGATGTTTTTTCAATAATTTGAAATTTGAATTGATGCCATCAACAATTTTATTCTGATGATTTAAAATTCAAATAATTAATTACATCAGAACATCTCGTAATTTCTTTTCCAATTCTATTGCTTTTGGGAACAAGATATTATTTTCTATATGAATATGTTTGTGCAAATCGTTTTCGAAATCTTCCAACATTTTGAAAGTTACTTGGTAAGTGCTGCACGCATCTTCTGGGAATTGGTAATTATTCGTTAGTTCTGCAATTTTGGCAAAACGCTCACCTTCCACACTATGCTCGTGTTTCATCATTTCCACAGGATTTTCTACCGTTCCGAAATGGGCATTTTCCAAAGGCAAATTTTCTCTTTCCGCATTTATCATTTTTCTAATGAAAGGGAAAAGTACCAATTCTTCTTTTTTCAAATGAGCGGCTAAGTCGTGAGAAGACGCTTCAAAAAGTTCATAAATTTCCAATAATTCAGGATGTCTATCTCCGTGCACTCGGCTTACTTTATTTAAAAATTGTAGTAGGATAGGCGTTTTTTCTTCCACATATCTGTGGTGTACTTTTTCCACATAGTCTGCCAATAAATCCAGTGGCCAAGCGTTATAATCTATATTTTCAGCATTGGTGTCTTGCAAATTGTCCAATGCGTTGTAAATATCTTGCGGATTTATTTTTTTAGATTCGCAGGCATCTTCAATGCTTCTGTTACCTTTACAGCAGAAATCGATATTATATTTTTTGAATACAGCTGCGGCTCTGAAGTCTTCAGCCACAATCTCTCCGATAGTTTTTTCTAATGTTGTTGCCATTGTTTTTTTATTTTGATGAAGCAAATTTAAACAATATTTTTAATTAGGACAAATTTATCTTGATTAATTTTAAAAAATCAGGAATAAAGATTATAAGAGGGAATAAACCATTGCTGAAAAAAGAAATCCGCCTCATTTTTTTTATGAAACGGATTTGCTTATCATCTGTGTTTGTTTTTTTTGTGGCAGTTATTTTAGCTTGGTTGCCAAAAGCTCCAAGTCGTCCCATTGAAGACAATTAGTCTGTATGCAGTTTCATCTGTCCCAGGTTTTAGGAACGCCATCATTCCTGGTGCAGGATTTACAATGTTTTTGTAATCATCAACTATTGGCAGAACCATAGCTCTATTTTTAGATTCTAAAACCAATACGCCATCTGCTGTGGAAGTATTGCTACCTATAATTACACCACCTTTTTCAGTAATTCCTGTTGGTTGGTTGTCTAAAAATGTTGTAACATCAGATTTTGTATCGCCATTTCCACTTAGGTCTATCCATTCGCCGTTGTAGTATTTTACTTTGGCATCGGTTGGTGTGCTAGCGTCTAATAACAGAGTTCCTGCTGTGGGGTTTGTGGGCAGTGTTCTTACCATAGGTAAGGCTATACCTTTGTTATTCGTATTAGCAAATTGTAAAAGTACAGAATCTGTTTTTTCTGCTGTTCCTGTATCATCACCGATAGTAACTTGGGAAAAAGCCATGCTACCAAATAATCCTAAAAATAAAGCGGATAATATTTTATGTTTCATAACAATTATATTAAAATTTATAAATGAGTAAGTATTTATTCTAATTACCCCAATCAGTATTAATGTTAGTATCAATATAGCAACCTTGTGTATCGAAGCATTTCCATGTTTTACCATCATGTATTTTTAAGCATTTAGCATCGGTATCATATACCATCATCCCGACTTGTGGGCTGGTAATATTGTTTAGCTCTGCTGTTGTAATTCTTGTAATTACGAAACCTTTGGTGTTGGACTCCAATACGGTGTGTGCAGATTGTCTTGCCATAGGCCAATTGCCATTAGTTGTACCAGCTCTTTGCAGAAGCGTAATGCCGTGGTTGCTCGCAATCCCTGTACCTTGCGTTGCAGGTTCATAGCAAACGGGATTTTCAGGTGTAGGAAGTGTACAAGGTGTAAAAGGCATATTTGTTTCTGTACTATAAGCGTTATAAAAATTACTATTCTCAATTCCAAGTAGAGAGCCTCTCGAACCGTGTCCTGTAATCGACATTTTTGCACTTCCACCAATATTACGAATAATAAAACTGATGTGTCCTCCCATTTCTACAGAAGTAGCAGTTTGTGCTTCAGTTGTACCATTTAAATCCACGTAAATCGTATCATCATTTATAGAAGGACCAGGATTGAATTTACTAATTGTAGGATTAAATCCTCCTGTCTCTTCGTTAACTCCGATACCGAGAATCCCACCGTCATTAGAGCCAAATGCCCAAAGAGATTTATCTCTTAATATCATGGTAACAGGGGCATAGTTTAAGACACTACCATCGTGTTCTCCTGTTGAGAAATAGGTTACATCGGCATAACTATTTGTATTATTAGAGGTTCTTACACGTTGCCAAGTGTTAGTATTAGGTGTTGAAAAATTCCCTAATTGTCTTCTCGACCCATTTCCGATGGAATAAAACTCTCCATTATCAAATAATACATAAAAGGTTGCCGCAACAGATGTTGTGTCGAAAGCACCTGTGCTATAATTTGCTCCTACTAAGACAGGTTTTGCTGTTGCATCATCCTCTGCAATTTTGGTAATGTCTATGGCGAAATTGGTATTGGTTTGTGCTCCATTTACTGTAGGTATTCTATTTCCCCAAGCATAAACTTTACCCGACTTGGTAAAACCTATGAAAGCTGTTGCTGGATTATCAGTTTGATTTTTACTGGCTCCTCTTACGGAAACAAAATCTTCTATAATAATCCCATTCTGTGTTCTTACTGCGTTTCCCCAATTGTTCACTCTTCTTACTCCATCTCCATAAGAATACTGAGATAAGGTAAGCCTAGAAGACCTATCATGCACATAGGCTTTACCATCGGCTACAATAGCAATAACATTTAGACCCGCATAGAAGGATGTAACATTTTCGGAATCTACACCTGTTGGCAAGCCAATTGTTGCCTTATCTTGTAATACCAATTGATTAGTTGTTGAAGGTGTATAGTCTGACAAAGAAACAATAGTATTGTTGTCTAATAATGCTACAAGTTCGTTAAGGTTTGTACCTCTCGAGCCTCCCGATACATATTCTACAGTAGTTCCTGCGGGGACATTTGGGTAATTTGTGCTGTTAACTTCTTTTACACCAGTAGCACCACCATGGTTTTCACCCCAAGCATACCAAATACCATCCGAGCCTTTTGCCGCACCAGCGTGGAAAAGAGCCACATTGTTATTGGCAATTTGGTATGGTTCTGTTTCACAGACTTGTGCAACCTGTGAATGGCCAAAACCAAAGATTGCCACAAGTCCTAAAATTGTGAATATTTTTTTCATAATATTTAAAATTTACTATAATTTTTTAATTAAAATATAATTTAACTAATAAAGTGCATGAACGTTTAATCCCAATAGATTAGAGCGATAGAAGACTGCCCTTACATCTATAGAGTTCATTTTTTGGATACGATAAAAGTTAACTTATTTTATAAATTTTAGTTTTCAAAAGAATTGGTTTTTCAGTTTTAAGGTTGCAAAAATAATATATTTTATTTTTACACAAAATAAAGATTAGTTTAATGTTATGCGATACATTGCTTCTATCCCCTGAAATAGTGATAAGGAGTTTATCAATAATCAATTTTTTTATTCATCATATTGTTCATACATTTGGGGGAAACATTTATCATTGCAAGTTTATTATAAGATATTAAAAATTGTTTTTGTTCTGTTACCTTTTGTTTTTTTTACTCAGATAAAAGAAACTACAAAAGATATGGTTGTTAATCCCTTGCAATCTACTATTTCTACTCGGTTTTCTCCACCAAAAGGTTTTCTTTGGGAGCGTCCTAATCCTAATACTTTTCGGCATTTTTTGGTTAATTTCCCATTGAAACCTTCGGGACTTCCTGTTCGGGATTTTCGTAATTTGCCTGTTGCAAAACAATATCATCACGTTGCGATTTTGGATATAGATGTTGGCGAAAAAGATTTGCAACAAT
>JAUNTR010000193.1 GCA_030538575.1 Cruoricaptor ignavus
ACGATTTAGAAAAAGACCGATTACAGAAGCCTTTCCGAACGAAATTGCAAAGTTTTCTAAAACAGAAATATTTTCTTTATTCCTATCTCATCCTCAATTTATGTTCTTTGAGTATTGCGTTTTTGCTTTCGCCAAGGATATTTGTATTCTTTTTAATTTATCAATTTTTCATTTGGTTTTACAGTCATAAATTGAGTAAGATTTTGATTATTAATAATTTAACTTTTGTTTCGCTAACGTTGTATCCATTTTTTGGGATGTTGGTTTATTATCAGCATTTCTCTTGGAAATTATTTTTAATGGCAGCATTTCTTTTTTTTATCTTGTTGATTATAGATATTTCAAAAGATATTTTAACTCTGCGACCCGATAGTATTTTCGGTTATCAAACCATTCCTAAAACTTTTGGGATAAAAATAACCACCATTATCGTTAGTTTATTTTTGGTCATCAATGCATTGTGTTCTTGCCTAATTGTAGCACAAATACCAGCAAATAATATTTTGAAACTTTATTTCGCACTTTCCGTATTTGTTCTTATTTTGTCGTTATATCCTGTGTTTTTTTTCAAAATAAAAAAAATGTTTTGGCTTGTAAATATGCTTAGACTTTGGGTTTTTGTAGGTGTTGTTTTTATGCTTCTAAATGGTGTTTTCGAGAGGATTTAAAAAAAGAAATTCTGTTTAATAATAAAATTTGAAGGTTTTTTCATTCATATAAAAAATCTTTTGTACTTTCGCAGTATGGAATTAGGTTTTATGGAAATTGTGGTGATTGCATTGGCAATCATAGTGCTCTTCGGTCCGAGTAAGTTGCCGCAGATTGCCCGTGATTTGGGCTCTGGCGTAAGGAAAATGCGTGGTGCGATGGAGGATATAAAAACAGAAATATTGAAGGAAGCCGATAATCCTATCTCGGAAATAAAACGAGAAATAGAAAAGGTAAAAGATGCTGCAAAAGAATATAATCCTATGGAAGAAGTGAAACGGGAAATGGATAAGGTAAAAGAAGCAGCAAAAGGCTATAATCCGATGTCGCAAATAAATAAAGAGGTGGAAGAACTGAAAAATTCGGTGGAAGGTTCTACAACGTCTTTGGATGAAAAACCTAAACTAAAAACCTCTGAAGACGAAACCTACGAAGGTCCTGTAAGTAGATAATACAATGGAAGAAATTCTGCAACAAGATAAAGATACTTTTTTATTCCTGAATAATCTCGGGAATGAGGCTTTCGACCAGTTTTGGATAATGGTTTCTGGGACTTTTATTTGGGTTCCATTTTACGTTATTTTACTGTATTTATTGTACAAACGTTTTGGGTTGAGCAATGTGTTGTATATTGCGGTTTTTATTGCGTTGGGTGTTACCATTTCCGACCAGCTTTCGGGGATTTTCAAAAGCGGTATTGCTCGGTTAAGACCTTGTCATGACCCAAGTTTGAACCACCTGATGAGAGAGGTAAAATGTGGCGGGCAATTTGGTTTTTATTCTGCACACGCATCTAATACTTTTTTTCTGGCGAGTTTCCTTACTTTTTTACTAAAAAACCGTTATCGCAAATTACCATTTATCCTTTTCTTTTGGGCAACTGCCGTAGCGTATAGCAGGATTTATTTGGGAGTTCATTATCCGTTAGATATTTTGTTTGGTGCAACAGTCGGTTTTCTTCTTGGCGGATTGATGTCTTCCTTAGTTTGGAAAATCATTAAGAAAAGAGAACTTTTAAAAATTGAGAATTAGAAGTTATTTAATGTTCTTTCCTCTTTCTTCTTTTCTCTAATCTCTATCCTCTAATCTCAATCATTATGATAAGGTTTTCCTTGCAAGATTTGGTCGGCTCGGTACAGTTGTTCTATGATGAAGAGGCGAACCATTTGGTGGGTGAAAGTCATTTTAGAAAGTGCTATTTTTTCATTAGCTCGATTATAAATTTCATCGGAAAATCCGTAAGCTCCACCGATTAGGATATTTATTTTTTTTAAGGAAATTCCCATCCAGTTTTCTATTTTTTTAGCAAATTCTCTACTGGTAAATTGTTTGCCTTTTTCATCTAAAATTATCACCAAATCCGATGGTTCAAAATGTTGAGAAAATAGTTTAGCTTCCTCTTTTTTTATCTGTTCCGCAGAGAGGTTTTTAGCATTTTTGATATCGGGAATTTCGGTGATTTCGAAATTCCAATGTTTAGGTAATCTGTTGGTGTAATAGGAGATGATATTTTTTATTTCTTTATCATCTGTTTTTCCTATGCAGAGTAAATTGATACGCATTTCTTATCTTTGTCGTGCAAATATAGTTTAATGGCAATAAAAACTCCTCAATTTATAAAGAAAATTCATCGTTTTTTAGATGGAATTCACATTCCGTTTCTGGGAATTTCTTTATACAAAATGTTCGAGATTTACATACAAGGTATTTTCAAAACGCAGATTGGGCGAAAGGCAGCGGCTATTTCTTGGAACTTCGTGTTTTCGCTGTTTCCTTTTATTTTATTTTTATTGTCTATTTTGCCGTTTTTACCGCATTATGACAAACTTCAATTTTATATTTTTGATGTATTGATGCACAATATTTTCCCGGGAAAAATAGAAAGCGATGTTATTTCCTACATACAAACCAACATTATTCCCAATACTTCTACCATTAGCAATATTACGATTGTCTTGGCATTGTTGTTTGCGACCAACGGAACTTTTTCTCTTATCGATGGATTTAATGAGCATAGCGATGAAAAACTGAATGATGTGAAGGAGTTTATCGTAGCATTTTTTGTAACGATAGGTTTCATCAGTGTTATTTTGCTTTCTTTGTTTGGGGTTTATTATTCGGAAGTTGTACTAAAATTATTTACCCCGAGTTACGACATTTCTTGGTTTGTAAAAAACCTTTCTCGGATTATCGGTTTCATATCATTTCCATTGTTTTATTTCATACTTTTAACTTTGTTTTATTGGGTTGGTACTGTGAAACTTACTCGATTTCGGCAGGCAATTCCAGGGGCAATTCTCACTACGATATTATTTGTTCTCACCACTTATTTTTTCGCCATTTATGTTAAAAATTTTGCGAGATACAATGTGCTTTACGGTTCCATTGGTTCTATGATTTTATTGATGGTTTGGGTGAATGTTAATGTTTATTTATTACTTTTCGGTAACGAACTGAATATTGCTATAAGGAAAGTGAGAATGGAAAAACTAATTTCTGATGAATTGAAAAAAGAAACAGAGCATTACGAAAACCAAATACAAGAAACCGAACCAACCGAAGAACATCAGCGAACGGTGTAAGAGCCTAAATTATAAATTAATGATAATGTTTCAATTTCGGTTTCCTACTTCCATCAAAAATAATTATTTTTGCAAAATGCTAAAACACATAGGGTTTATTATATTTTCGATATTTTTGGTTTCCTGTGGCAAAGACCCCATCCCAAAACCATCGGGAGAATTGCGGTTAGAATATCCTGTGGCGAAATATCAGGATTTCAGTTCGCCGTGCCCTTTCACCTTCCAATACTCAGATTTTGCAAAGGTAAGCGAAGGCAAAAAACCGTGTTGGTATTACATTTCTTATCCAAAGATGAATGCGAAAATCTTCATCACTTATTTCCCGATAAAAAACGATTTTCCGCTTCATATAAAAGAAGCCGAAAAAATGGTTTATGAGCATACGATAAAAGCATCCAGTATACAAACCAAATCTTTCGATTATCCTGAGAAAAAGGTTTACGGTAATTTTTATGAATTAAAAGGGCAAAGTGCATCCAATATTCAGTTTTATGCAACGGACAGTACGAAGCATTTTGTAACCGCAAATTTGTATTTCAATACTCGTCCGAAACCCGATTCTTTGTCTCCTGCGGTAGAATATATAAAGAAAGATATTTTGCATCTATTGGATACTTTTGAATGGAAAAATTAATGATAATTGGGTAATTAGGTAATGAGATGATTAGGTAATGTGATTATGAGATAATTGTTTTGGATTTTGGATTGCGTCCTGTCACTCAGAGCGAAGCGAAGAGTCTTTTTAAGGAGTAAGCTATAGGCAATAGGCTATAAGCCAAAGGGATTTCGGGGTGTTGTCACTCTGAGCGAAGCGAAGAGTCTTTAATGAATAATTAATAGGGAATGATGAATATTGAAATAGGCTAAAAGCAGTAAGCCAAAAGCCAAAAGGATTTCGGGGTGTTGTCACTCTGAGTGAAGCGAAGAGTCTTTAATGAATAATTAATAGGGAATGATGAAGAATTGGAATAG
>JAUNTR010000194.1 GCA_030538575.1 Cruoricaptor ignavus
GGATTTTTCTTATACTTTTCACTCAATATCGAAATATAAAACGAATCGAGTAGGAGAGGTTTTATTTTTTTCAATTTCCAATTTTTATTATTAAAAAATTGTTGCATCCCATTTTTCGAGAAATGATAGATGTGTCTTGGCACATCATACGCAGCCCAAAATTCTTTGTAATATTCGGCATCGTAAGAAGTATGGTTGGGAACGGCAATAATTAGTTTTCCGTTTTGGTTCAGTTTTTTATAAAAAATCTTCAAGATTTCCTCTTGGTTTTCTATATGTTCCAAAACGTGCCAAAGCGTAATCACATCCAAACTTCCATTTTCTATCTCGGAAATCTCAGAAATTATCTTTGTTCTCTCTGTCTTTTTCTTCGCAAAATTTCTTGCTTCTTCATTTGGTTCAAAACCAAAAACCGTGAAATCTTCTTCTATATATTTTGCAAATTCGCCTGCACCACAACCATAATCCAACACTTTTGCATTTTGGTAAGTTTCCTTTGCCAAGATATTTCTTTTATAATTAAGGTTGAAAGATTGTGCAAATTTATACAATCTTTCCTTTAAACTTTTCCCTTCCTGATGATGAGAAATATAATCTTTGCTCTCGTAATATTTTCCCAAATCTTTCGGAATAGGGTAGGTTTTTAGTATTCCAGAGATTTCAGTTTCTCGGAGTTCAAAATCTTCTTGCGAAAGAAAATGGTCTTTCAATTTCATATATTATTAATGTAATTAATTTTTATTATTTCGGACAGAACTTTGGATTATACAATTTAAAATCACTATTTGCTAATTCAAAACTCATCATTCAAAACTCAAAATTAAGCCTAATGTTTCACGTGAAACATTGTTATTTTATCTTCCTAAATAAATCAGTAAAACATTAATATCTGCGGGAGAAACACCACTAATTCTGGAAGCTTGTGCAATGGTTTTTGGTCTTACTAAATTAAGTTTTTGTTTTGCTTCTGCGGATAGAGAAGATATCTTTGTGAAATCGAAATCATCAGCAATTTTTATGTTTTCCATTCTTTGCAGTTTGGCAACATTTTCACGCTCTTTATCTATATAGCCTTTGTATTTTATATTGATTTCCGCTTGTTCTCTTATTTCCTCATCATATTGCTCGGTTTTTTCTCTTATAAAATCTATTTCATCCAGTTTTTCCAATTTTATATTTGGTCTTGTTAGGATTTGCGAGGCTCTGTACGCTTGGTCAACAGGGGCAGATTCTATACTTTCTAATATTGGATTGATGACATTTGGTTTCAAAGAAGTTTCTCGTAAAAAGGCTTCCAATTCTTGGGATTTCTCCAATTTTTCTTCCACTTTTTTTAGTCGATTTTCTTTGGCAAGTCCTAGTTTATAGGATTTTTCTGTCAATCTAATATCTGCATTATCTTGTCTTAAAAGCAAGCGATATTCTGCACGAGAAGTGAACATTCTATAAGGTTCTTCTGTACCTTTTGTAATTAAATCATCAATTAAAACTCCGATATAAGCCTCGTCTCTATTAAGGACAAAGACTTCTTTTCCGTGGACTTTATTATGTGCATTAATTCCTGCGATTAGTCCTTGTCCACCAGCTTCTTCATACCCCGTAGTTCCGTTGATTTGTCCTGCAAAATAAAGGTTTTCTACCAATTTGGTTTCTAATGTATGATGCAGTTGAGTAGGAGGGAAGTAGTCGTATTCTATGGCATATCCTGGGCGGAAAACCTTCACATTTTCAAAACCTGGAATGTGTCGCATTGCCTTTATTTGCACATCTTCAGGGAGCGAAGAACTGAAACCGTTTACATAGATTTCCACAGTTTTCCAGCCTTCGGGTTCTACAAATAATTGGTGTCTTGTACGCTCTGCAAAGCGGTTTATTTTGTCTTCTATACTCGGGCAATATCTTGGGCCTATACTCTGTATTGTTCCGTTGAACATTGGGCTTCTATCAAATCCTTCTCGTAAAATATCGTGTACGGTTTCGTTGGTATAAACAATGTGGCAACTGCGTTGTTCTTTCAGTTTTGGAGTGTCGAGATAGGAAAATTTTTGTGGATTTTCGTCGCCTTTTTGTTCTTCCATTTTGCTGTAATCCAAACTTCTTCCATCTACTCTTGGTGGAGTTCCTGTTTTCATTCTTCCTGCTTCGAAGCCTAATGAAACCAATTGTTCGGTAATTCCAAAGGCTCTGGGTTCTCCCATTCTACCTCCACCGAGTTGTTTATCGCCAACGTGGATTAGTCCGTTCAGGAAAGTTCCGTTGGTTAGTACTACAGATTTTCCTTTTATTTGTATTCCTAATGAGGTTACAACGCCTGCTACTCGGTTATTTTCTATAATTAAGTTTTTTACCATATCTTGAAAAAAATCGAGATTTGGTGTATTTTCGAGGGCTAATCGCCATTCTTCTGCAAATAGCATACGGTCGTTTTGGGTTCTTGGTGACCACATTGCAGGGCCTTTGGATAGGTTTAGCATTTTGAATTGTATGGCAGATTTGTCAGCTACAATTCCGCTGTAACCGCCCAAGGCATCTATTTCTCTTACGATTTGTCCTTTGGCAATTCCGCCCATTGCAGGGTTACAACTCATTTGTCCTATGGTTTGCATATTCATAGTAATGAGTAAGGTTTTGGAGCCAAGGTTTGCAGCAGCAGCAGCAGCTTCGCAACCGGCGTGTCCTGCACCGACTACTATTACATCGTAGGTTTCGTTTATCATTATATTTTTTATATTTCTTAAAAATTAAAACAATGTTTCACGTGAAACATTGGCGTAGTTTTTGTCTTAGCCCCGATTGCAGCGGCATCCTTTTGTGGAGCGTAGCGGAACAAAAGATATAGCGGAAAGCGGGAAAAAGCTCCTAAAAATTTTTATTGAAATCTTCTAAATAAAAATCTTCTTTGCTTCGCATTTCTTTTTGTTGGTCATCGGTTTTGTCCTTGTAACCGCAAAGGTGTAGGATGCCGTGTGCCAAAACTCGTCTAAATTCTTCTTCGGAGTTTTTGGATAGGGTAGTGGCATTGTCTTTTACGCGCTGCAAAGATACAAAAATATCGCCGCTGATGGTTTTGCCTTTTACATAATCGAAGGTGATGATGTCGGTGTAGTAATCGTGTTGCAGATAGTCTTGGTTTACTTTTAGCAGATACTCGTCATCGCAAAATATGTAGTTGATTTTGCCAAGTTTTTTTTGTTCTTGTGTGATGATGTTTTCCAGCCAAATGGTGGTGTTTTTGCCGATTTCTGTTTCGGGTATGTTTTCGTGAAAATATTGTATCATAGTTGTTTTTTAGAACCAATGTCCGAGGATTACGCTGAATATACCTTTGTTTTTGTTTAGGGCTTTGGTATAATTCATTTTTATTTGTCCGAAAGGTGATTTGTAGCCAATAGTTGTACCGATGGAGGAATATTTTATTTTCAAAAAGTTTTCTTCTTCTACATTTTCAAACATTGTAGCAAGGCTGATTTGTGGGATAAGGAATAGGTTTTTCTTGATTTTGAATTGAAAAAAATTCGTAGCTTCTATAATGTTTCTGTTGTTTTCTTGTCCTAATCCGTAGCCTGAAAATCGTACGAAATTCCCTAAATTTTGTTCAAAAATTCCTCCTAATCTGTAATTGTAAAAAGATGAGAAACTATCGCTCGTGGAAAATCCTGCAAATAGCCTTAGCCTATTGGAATACCAACTGCTGACAGGTAGGCTTATCCTGAGATCTGCTTTGGCTTGCAAGGCACTTTTTTCTTCTTTTTCATTGAAAAGGTCTAAGTATTTTCCTTCGGCATTCAGATAGATGCCTCGTGTGGGAAAATCTTTGTCATCTTGTGTATCGCTTTTTATGAAGACATAAGGGTTGATGAAACTGTCGGATGCCTTATTATTATTGGAAACGATTCTGCTTTTGAAAAAATCTATACTAATTCCTCCACCAATCGCATAGCGGTCTTTCCAAGTGGATTGTATGAAGGCTTCGTTGCGAAACCAATCCCATTCTTCGAAGGTTTCGGAGTTCTTATTTTTTAAATCTAATGTCATTCCCGAAGCGTAAATTCCAAATCCGGGAATGTAACCGTTGTCTATAAAATAATTGAAATAATAGCGTGGTTTATCCCCGATAACCATATCTAAAGAGATGATGGAATTGCGAAATAATAATCTTTTGGCAGTTGCATTCAGCAATAATCCTGTTTTGAATATCTCGTCATAATGTAAACCAAATTTTAGGAAGAAGCGGGTATC
>JAUNTR010000195.1:0-1462 GCA_030538575.1 Cruoricaptor ignavus
TTACTCCCTTGCGTAGTCGTCTTGTATTCTTACAATATCATCTTCGCCAAAGTAAGTTCCTGTTTGTACTTCAACAAAAACCAAAAGTTCCGTACCTCGGTTTTCTATTCGGTGTTTTGCACCTTGTGGGATAAATATGCTTTCGCCATACTTCAAAAAATATTCCTCTCCGTCCAGTATTACAACAGCTTCCCCCTGAACCACTGTCCAGTGTTCTTGTCTTTTGTAATGGTATTGGTAAGAAAGTCTTTGCCCAGGATTTACTTCTATTTTTTTTAGTTTAAAGTTTTCCTCATCTTGTAATACAAAATACTTTCCCCACGGTCTATCTCCTATCTCTAACATAAATTATCGCAAATTTCTGCAAAGTTAAATAATTTTTTACAATCAATAATTCTTAAATTTGCAATCTAAATAGTTTTACAATGAATAAAGTAAGAGTACGTTTTGCACCAAGTCCGACAGGTCCATTGCATTTGGGAGGAGCAAGAACCGCCCTTTACGATTATCTTTTCGCTAAAAACCAAGGCGGAGATTTCGTCCTAAGAATAGAAGATACAGATACCGAAAGATATGTAGAAGGAGCTGAAGAATATATACTAAACGCACTGGAATGGTGCGGTATAACCCCAGATGAAAGCCCAAAACACGGCGGAAAATATGGTCCGTATAGACAATCTGAAAGGCGAGACATCTACGATAAATATACGGCACAAATCCTAAAAACAGATTACGCTTACATCGCTTTCGATACACCTGAAGAACTGGATGAGATTCGCAAAGAATACGAAGCGAGAGGCGAAGTTTTTGCCTATAACTCTTTCACTCGACAAAGATTGAAAAACAGCACGGCACTTTCTGAAACCGAAGTAAAAAAATTGTTGGACGAAAACACACCGTATGTTGTAAGATTCAAAATGCCATTGGATAGAGTTTTGTCCTTAGATGATATTATTCGTGGGCGATTTTCTATAAACACCAATACGCTGGACGATAAGGTTTTAGTAAAAAATGATGGAATGCCAACCTACCATTTCGCCAATATTATAGACGACCACGAGATGGAAATTTCCCACGTTATCCGTGGTGAAGAATGGTTGCCTTCTATGGCTTTGCACATTTTATTATATGAAGCAATGGGTTGGGAAGCTCCGCAATTCGCACATCTTTCCCTCATCCTAAAACCAGAAGGCAAAGGCAAACTCAGCAAAAGAGATGGCGATAAATTTGGTTTCCCAGTATTTCCACTTAATTTCACAGATCCTGTAACAGGTGCTGTATCCAAAGGGTATAAAGAGGAAGGCTACCTTCCCGAAGCGTTCATTAATTTCTTAGCACTTCTCGGTTGGTCGCCTGCCGATGATAAAGAAATCTTGAGTTTAGACGAAATGGTGCAGGAATTTAATCTGAATAAAGTACACAAAGCGGGAGCAAGATTTAGTAAAGAAAAAGCAGAATGGTT
>JAUNTR010000195.1:1562-4230 GCA_030538575.1 Cruoricaptor ignavus
AAAACCTTACGCCGTGGCAAACGGTACAACTATCCCGACATCCGGATCGCCCATACACCTTAGATTTCATCAATGGTATTGTGGACAAAAACAGCTTCTTGGAACTGCACGGTGATCGCGGCTACTCCGATGATTTGGCTATGGTTGGTGGTCTTGCAAAAATAGATGGGCAAAGTGTAATGCTCATCGGAACACAAAAAGGTAGAACAACCAAAGAACGCCAACAAAGACGTTTTGGAATGCCAAACCCAGAAGGTTACAGAAAGGCTTTGAGATTGATGAAATTGGCGGAAAAATTCCATATTCCTGTTGTTACATTTTTGGATACACCGGGGGCTTATCCCGGATTGGAAGCCGAAGAACGTGGACAAGGTGAAGCCATTGCCAAAAACATCTACGAAATGGTACAACTGAAAACCCCAATCTTTACCTACGTTATCGGCGAAGGAGCCAGTGGCGGAGCTTTGGGAATTGGTGTTGGTAACAAGGTTTATATGTTGCAGTACACTTGGTATTCTGTAATCGCACCAGAAAGTTGCTCATCTATCCTTTGGAGAAATTGGAATCATAAAGAAGATGCTGCTAACGCACTGAAACTCACCCCAAAAGATATGCTGAAAAACAAATTGATAGATGGGATTATAGAAGAACCTCTTGGTGGAGCACAATACGATCCGGAAGTTGCCTACCAGAACCTAAAACAATCTATCTTGCATAATATAAAAGCGTTTAGCAAATTTACAGAGAAAGAATTGGTTTCCCAAAGGCAAGAAAAATTTATTGCAATGGGAGAATTTAAAGGTTAAGAAAAATAAAAACCCGAATACAAAAACTCCACGAACGAGCTATGTTCGTGGAGTTTTTTTTATAGAAAAAAAATGAAGCTTACTTTACATCCAAAGTAATTTCCATATCTTTTTGTACATTTTTAACTGCGGAATATTGGGCATCGCAAATAGATGTTGTAATCGTATAAGAACCTTTGTTTACCAAAATATAATTATCATTTCTTGCAGGAACAGTAAGGTTGTAGAATTTTTTTCCGCTAACTTTTACCAAAAGATTGCATTTCGATTTATTTTTAATATGAATATAAGCCTCCCTTTTATTAGGATCATTATTAAATAAGTGTGTGAGCAACTCTGCTGTTTTTTGGTTGCCTTTGCTTACAGTTCCACTTTTCCTTACATCTTTTTTTACCGCAGTAGCCATTTCTTTTTTATTAATAGTTTCTATCTTTGGTTTGGCAACTGTGGAACTTCCTCCGTTTATCATCGCATAAAGTTTTCTTTTATATTCAGGAGTTTTAGGATGATTGGGATTATTCTTTATAAAATTAGCAACAACTTTTGGGTCTGTGGTTTTGTCCACCTGTTGCTCTGTATAATTTTGAGCGGAAAGCAAAGTTCCCACGAACATAAATAAAAATAAAATAGTTTTCGACATAAATTAAATTTTCAAAATTTGTATTTCACATTTTAGAAAGCTGTTTAAATTTAATCCACCTAATTCAATATTAATTTAAAAAAAATGGTTGAAACCAACTCTCGATAAAGAAACGTAAAATCTCCGTTTTTAGTTTGCATATTATTTATTATCTTTGCAACGCTCAAAAAATAGAGTGAAACATCCTTACTTTTTTTAAATAAAAAAATAATAAAAATATGTACACACCAGTAGCTGCTGACGTAGCAAAACTAAGAAACACAACAGGTGCAGGAATGATGGACTGCAAAAAAGCTCTTGTAGAAGCTGAAGGAGATTTTGACAAAGCCATTGAAATCCTTAGAAAAAAAGGACAAAAAGTAGCAGCCAACAGAGCCGATAGAGATTCTGCCGAAGGTGCTGTTATCGCAAGAGTAAACGAGGATAATACTTTAGGTGCTATCATCGCTCTGAACTGTGAAACAGATTTCGTAGCGAAAAATCAGGCTTTTGTAGAATTGGCTTATGAACTTGCAGAACAAGCAATCTTCTACGCTACAAAAGAAGAGTTTCTTGCTTCGGATTTCCACGGAATTACCGTTGCTGACAAACTTATCGAACAAACAGGTGTTATTGGTGAGAAGATAGAAATCGGTGCTTTTGAAAGAATAGAAGGAGCTTTCCTTGGTTCTTATATCCACGCAGGTAACAAGATTGCTGCGATTACTGCACTTTCTGCTAAGGTAGATAAAGCAGGAGAATTGGCAAAAGACCTTTCTATGCAAGTAGCTGCTATGGGTGCTGAAACTTTGTCTTACAAAGATTTCGATCCTGCATTTGTAGCAAGCGAAACAGAAGCTCGTATTGCAGTAATACAAAAAGATAACGAAGAATTGGTGCGTCTTGGTAAGCCATTGAAAAACGTTCCTAAATACGTTTCTTTCTCCCAACTAACTCCAGAAGTATTGGCACAAGCTGAAGAAGATGCTAAAGCGGAACTAAAAGCGGAAGGTAAGCCAGAGCAAATTTGGGACAAAATTATCCCTGGTAAAATCCAAAGATTCATCAGCGATAATACTTCTCTTGACCAAGAAAAAGCATTGCTTGACCAAAACTTCATCAAAGATGACAGCCAAAAAGTAGCAGATTATGTAAAATCTTTTGGTGATGTAGAAATCACAAACTTCAAGAGAGTTGCTTTGTAAGTAAAATTTCTTGAATAATATCATAAAAGCTGTTCCAA
>JAUNTR010000196.1 GCA_030538575.1 Cruoricaptor ignavus
CCTTTGGCATCTCCTCTTTTCAGGTCTTTATTTTTTTGTTTAAATATTTGGAATTTGGATGTTTGTGCCTCTGTATTTCCCCAAAAATTGTTATCGGTATCTATATCTGCAGTTTCCAGCATTGGGTCTAATTGTATAGATTTTAGTGGTTTATCGAAATAATAAGTTAGGGAAACATTATTCTCATTATGTCTCCAAATTTGTGCGGCTTTTTTATCATAAAGTTTTGTGCCGTCCTCGAAGGTAAATTTCAAGATAATAGGCATAACCATTCCGCCTTTGTTACTGAAATCTATTTGATAGGCTTTGGTATTTTTTAGTTTTTCTTGGTCTTTTGGATTTACTTTCTCGAAATTATTCGCTTTTACGGAATGCACTTTTTCGGTATCCACACGTTCTTTTCCTCGTGCATATCGGTAATAGAAATCTTGCAAAGTCGGGTCTTTATCTACCAAGAAAGTAATGTTTTTATCCTCTCGATTTCGTATTTTAGAGATGTCGTCTATTTTATTTAGCAAAGGTTTATCCACCGTATATTTTTCCTCAAAATCATTAGGTGTTGCAAAATCGGGTGTTGCAATGGTAACTTTGTCTATCGAAATATCCACAGGATCGGTGCTGTAAAACCAACCTCTCCAAAACCAATCTAAGTTTTCGGCAGAAGCATCGTTCATTGTTCGGAAAAAATCCGCAGGCTCGGGATGGCGAAAAGCCCAACGTTTGGAATAGGTCTTAAATGCTTTATCGAAAAGTTCTCTGCCCATAATGGTTTCTCGTAAAATATTGAGCCCCGTTGCTGGTTTGGAATAAGCATTTGGACCGAAGTGGATAATGTTCTCGGAGTTCGTCATTATGGGTTCCAGTTGGTCTTTTGGCAGTTTCATATAATCTACAATGGTGTGTGCAGGGCCTCTTCGGGATGGGAATTTGTTGTCCCAAAGCTCTTCCGTTAAATATTCTACAAAAGTATTCAACCCTTCGTCCATCCAGCTCCATTGTCTTTCATCGGAATTAATAATCATCGGGAAAAAATTATGTCCCACTTCGTGGATGATGACGCCAATCATTCCATTTTTCGTAGCTTCGGAATAGGTGCCATCTTTTTCCGTTCTCCCAAAGTTGAAACAAATCATTGGATACTCCATTCCATTGGCAGCTTCTACCGATTGTGCCACAGGATATGGATAAGGAATGGTAAAATCCGAATACGTTTTTATAGTATGTGCCACAGCTTTGGTAGAAAATGTTCGGTATAAGTTATAGGCTTCTTTTGGATATTGGCTCATACACATTACTTTATGTCCGTTTTCTTCCAATGTAACAGGCATAGCATCCCAAATGAATTTTCGGGAGGAAGTCCATGCAAAATCTCGTACATTTTCAGCTTCGTAAATCCAAGTTTTTCGCTGTTTAGATTTTTGTTTTTCTGCATTTTTGGCTTCGTTCAGCGTTACGATTTCCAAAGGTTCTTTGGTTGTTTGTGCTTTTTGCCAACGTGCCATTTGTGCTTGGGTTAGGACTTGCTCGTAGTTTTTGCATTCTCCCGTTGCCGCTACAATATGGTCTGCGGGGACATTTATAGAAACTTTATAATTTCCGAAAACTAAGGCAAATTCTGCTCGCCCTGTAAACTGCTGATTTTGCCAACCTTTGAAATCTGAATACACGCACATCCTCGGGAACCATTGCGTAATGGTATAAATATCGTTGCCATCTTCGGGGAAAAATTCATAACCGCCACGTCCGCCCATTGCGATTCGGTTTGGGATATTGTAATTCCAACTGATATTAAAAATAATGCGTTCGCCCGATTTTAGGGCTTTTGGTAAATCTATCCTCATCATTGTTTTATTAATGAAATAGGGTAGAGGAGAGCCTTGTGCATCGGTTACTTTTTCTATATTTACACCATAACCGTTATCTTTTTGGGGCAATTGGGAAACAGAAAGTCTTTCCGTAGTTGTTGTTTTTGGGATGTAAGAAGATCTGCCATATCCTGCGTTTTTGGTGTTAGATTGTTGGTTTTCATCTAATTGTAGCCAAAGATATTCCAAATCATCGGGTGAGTTGTTGTAATAAGTTATCGTTTCCGAAGCCCGCAGATTTCTTTTCTCTTCATCTAAAAATGCAGTAATATCGTAGTCTGCACGTTGTTGCCAATATTGGTGTCCCGGTGCTCCCGATGCGGTTCTATAAACATTGGGAGTTGGGAGGATTGTTCCTAACTGCTCGAATTTGTTGCCATGGTTACTACCTGGGTTGTTTTGGTGATTTTGACCAAATAATACCAATGATGTTAAAATAGATATTAATAAAAACCAATTTTTCATAAGAGAATGGGTTAGTTATAAATTTAAAAATAGTTTCTTTTATTTTTTTACAAACATAATAAAAAAAAGCCTTCAAAAAAATGAAGGCTATAAGATTTTTAATTTTTTTGTTATGAATTTTGAATTGATGACCTGCGTGTCTTCTATTCCTTAGTTAGAAATTATTTACTGAAAACATACCTCAGTGTAAATGCAAATCTGCCTGCGGTAAAGGTTGTATCGCCCTCGAAGTTGAGAGCTGGTCTCCAATCAAATCCAATATTCAACGGTGTGGAAGGTATGGTCATTTCTAAGCCTGCCATTGGGCGAAGTACGAAAGTGGAAAATCCATCACCAAACCACATTTGCGGTGCCACTCCCAAAAACCAACCTAATCCTTTGGCATCTGGAACGCCACCGTTTGCCAATAGCCCAATACCTGCGGAGGTTACGCCTTCGCCGAAAGCAACTTCGGGCTGAACGGCAAAATTTTTATTAAAGAAATGTTTTACATGTGGACCAAATGCTGTTCCTCCTTTACCAAAATCAATCAGTAAACCGCCACTGGTTTTGTAGCTTTGTGCGAATGCTGTAGTTGCTCCTAATAATAGGGCAGATGCCAAAATGGTTTTAAACTTTTTCATAATACTAAATTTTGTTAAGGCAAATATACCCATAGAAAAAGTACAAGCAAATCCCATAAATGGTAGAATTTTACTTACCTAAAAAAGGGTATTTTTATGGTATTCTTTCCAAAACCATTTGTGCTGATAGTGCAAAAACACAAGATGAGATAAACAAAACCCAATCTCTTTTTGGTACTCGGAAAAGCGTGGTTGCAATATAGCTAATCATTAAAAATAAAAGTACAACAAGAATCTGTCCCAATTCTAACCCGATATTGAAACCTAATAACGGGATAGCGATACTCTGCTCTTTAGCAAGCATCATTCGGGCAGTGTTGGCAAATCCCATACCGTGTATTAGACCAAAAACAAGTGCTAATCCGTAGTTTACTTTTATTAAGTTTTTAGATTTATTACTCATTAAAATATGGTCTAATGCTGTAATCACAATCGTGAGCGGAATAAGAAATTCTACCCAATCGGAAGAAATACGAAATAAATCTAAAACGCTAAGAGCCAGTGTAACAGAATGCCCAATGGTAAACGCTGTTACCAAAATAAAGAGTTTTTTGAAATCCCGAAAACTGTACATTACAATTAGTGCGATAACAAAAAGCTGATGATCCAAAGCATCTAAGGAAATAATATGTTCCCAACCTAATTTTAAATAAAATAAAAAATCTTGCATGATTCGTTTTTTTGAAAAATATGAAATGCGATAATACGAAAAAACTTTTAACTTTGTCCGATGTATTTTTTTTAAGATTCTGAAAATGATGAAAAATCTCTTCGCAATACTTTTATTCATAGCTTCTATAATTTTTATAAAAGCGGAAGAAGTTCACCCTTATCACGTAGGTTCGGTGGAATTTAATTATAATAATAAAACCAAAACTTTCGAGATTTCGGGGAAATTTTTTACCGATGATTTAGAAAATGCGATTAATGAAAAGTTTGGAACATCGGTGTTTTTTCACGATGAAAAATCTAAATCCAAAATGAATACTTTGCTACAAAACTATCTTGCCGATTATATAAAACTGAAAGTGAATAATACTTTTGTTAAGATAAACTATATTGGTTTTGAGGAAGATAGGGAAGCGGTAAATCTCTATTTGGAAAGCGAACCGATTACCAATCCCCACAAAGTGGAAGTTGCTGTAAGTGTTTTGTACAATTTGTTTGATGACCAAATGAATATAATCCACATCATTGTTTCAGGGAAAAGGCAAAGCCACAAACTGAGGTTTCCCGATAGATATTTGTACAAAAATTTCT
>JAUNTR010000197.1 GCA_030538575.1 Cruoricaptor ignavus
TTAGAAATCATCAACGTACACGGCGAAGGTTTCCGATTATTAGTGAAAAATTAATATAAAAAGACTTCCCAATCTGCGGAAGTCTTTTTATATTTTCCGACTTATGTAACAAAAGTGTCAGAAATTCTTATATTTAGAACTTACTTTTGCAAAAAATAATTATGGAAATATTAGGCTATTTTTTCGCCATTATTATCGGTATCGTTTTGGGGCTTATTGGCGGAGGAGGCAGTGTTCTTGGCGTTCCTGTTTTCGCCTACCTCTTCAAGTTAGATGTTGTAACCGCTACCACACTATCGCTATTTGTTGTTGGGATTACCAGTTCCGTAGGTTCTATCGGGTTTTTGCGACAGGGTTTGGTAGATTTCAAAACGGCATTTTTGTTTGGTTTACCATCGGTTTTGGGGATTTTGTTTTCCCGAAGATTGGTACTCCCAAACTTGCCAGAATATATTATCAACCGTTGGGGAATCACCCTAACCAAAGATATGTTTCTCCTAATCCTCTTTGCTTTGCTTATGCTTTTTTCTTCTATAAAAATGATAAAAAAAGACAGACCGAGAATTAATAAATGGGACAGACCCAACTATACACTTTTGGTTTCGCAAGGGCTTTTGGTTGGCATTATTACAGGGCTTATCGGTGCAGGAGGCGGTTTCCTTATCGTACCAGCATTGGTTATGCTCCTCAGCGTTCCTATGAAACAGGCAGTTGCCACATCGCTATTTATTATTGCCATTAATTCCATTAGTGGATTTATTTCGTCATTGGACAAAATTACCATCCAATGGCAGTTTTTGTTGTTTTTCACGGCACTTTCCATCATCGGCATACTTATTGGCTTAGCTTTATCCAAAAAAACAGAAGGCCGAAAACTAAAACCAATGTTCGGCTGGTTTGTGCTAATCTTAGGAATTTGGATTATCATCAGCGAACTATTTTTCAGTTTGGAATAAGTTTTAAATCATCAAAAATAGAAGAAACTAAATGCTTTAATTTTAATTTTAAAAAAACTCCAAATCAATAATATTGATATAAACTATCGCAAATGTGATTTTTGTTACAAACCATTTAAAATATAAATAAGACATTTGCAAAAGAATAATGATATAAACTACAAAAATTATGAAAGTAGAACAAATATATACCGGTTGTCTTGCACAAGGTGCATACTACATTGTTTCCGAAAACGAAGCTGCAATTATAGATCCGCTTCGGGAAATACAACCTTATCTCGATAGATTACAGAAGGATAAAGTTACTTTAAAATATATTTTTGAAACGCACTTCCACGCAGATTTCGTTTCGGGACATTTGGATTTAAGTAAAAAAACCGATGCTAAAATTGTTTACGGACCAACAGCAAAACCAAACTTTGAAGCCATAATTGCCGAAAACAATCAAACCTTTGAAATCGGAAAAATAAAAATAAAAGTTCTGCACACACCAGGACACACAATGGAAAGTTCTACATTTCTACTAATAGACGAAAATGGAAAAGAAACCGCTATCTTCTCAGGGGACACCTTATTTCTTGGTGATGTAGGAAGACCAGATCTTGCACAAAAAGCGACCAATATGACGCAAGAAGAACTCGCAGGTTTGCTCTACGAAAGTTTGGAAAACAAAATAAAACCTCTTGCAGATGATATTACTGTTTATCCCGCTCACGGTGCTGGTTCTGCCTGCGGAAAAAATATGCAAAAAGAAACCGTAGATACATTGGGCAACCAAAAGAAAACCAACTACGCCCTAAACCAACCGAGCAAAGAAGCCTTTGTAGAAGCCGTTTTGGACGGTCTAACCGCTCCACCTAAATATTTCGGTATGAATGTCGCAATGAACAAAAGTGGCTACGAAAGTTTTGATGAAGTGATGAATAACGGACTGAACCCACTCTCCGCTGAGGAATTTGAACAAGCTGCCGAAAACACAGGTGCTGTAATTTTGGACACCAGACCTGCGGTAGAGTTTCACAAAAATTTCGTTCCAAACTCGATAAACATTGGTCTAAAAGGCGATTTCGCACCTTGGGTTGGTGCAATGGTTGTAGATGTAAAACAACCCATTTTGCTGATTACAGAACAAGGCTCGGAGGAAGAAGCCATCACAAGACTTGCCAGAGTTGGCTTTGATAATGTTGTAGGATATTTGGATGGCGGTTTCCAAACTTGGGAAAAATCTGGAAAAGAAATGGATGCGATAACGAGAGTTTCTCCTGAAACTTTTACTGAAAAATACAATGAAAACTCAAAAATAATAGATGTAAGAAAACCATCGGAATACGCTGCAGAACACATTAGCGATGCCTATAATATGCCATTGGCCCAAATTTCGGAATGGGCAAAAACAATAGACACCGATGAGCATTTTTTCCTACATTGTGCGGGCGGCTATCGCAGTATGATTGCAGCAAGTATTTTGAACTCGAAAGGGATAAGAAATTTCACGGAAATAGAAGGCGGTTTTACTGGAATAAAAAACACAGGAAAAATCCCAACTTCGGATTTTGTTTGCCAAAGCAAAGTATTTTCTTAAATTTTAAACCAATGAAAATTTTAATTAAAATATTAAGCATCAGCGTTTTATTAGCTTTGTTTTCTTGTAAAACAGCGGCTATTTCTCAATCTAGAGAAAAGGATTTATCAACACTAATCCGAAAAGAAAAAACCATTTTGGTTGATGTACGAGTTCCCGAACAGTTCGCTGAAAGCCCCGTGAAAAACGCCATTAATATTCCTTTGGCAGAATTGGGACAACATTTGGATTTCCTGAAAAAACAAGAAAACATCGTGCTTTTTTGCAATACGGGAAACCAATCGGGACAGGCTTTTGATTTTTTGAAAGAGCATAAACTAAAAAATATACACAACGCAAAAACCTTTAAAAATATATTACAAATGCAAAATAACATCTACAACAATTTGGTTTTCAGCAAAGAAAAACCATCGGTTTACAAGATTAAAAAAACAGAAAAAACAGAGCAATTCGCTGTTGGATTGGCGAAAGAAACTTTGCTGAAAAAACACATTACGCCTGTTCCAACGACTTTAATTGTATTAAAAGGCGAGATTGTTTTTAATATTAATGACACCTCATTACACTTCAAAGAAGGCGATGTTTACAATATTCCTGTAAATGAGGAACACGAGGTGATTGGCAAAGAAGCGGAAAACGTTTTCATCATTACCAAAGAGTTGTAACTTAATTCAGAAAAAAGAAGAAAGAAGAAAGAGGAAAGATAAAAGAGTGGAAATGAAAGATTTTTTATTAAAATACAAACTCGGGATTGCTGGTGTTTTGGTAGGTGGCGTTTTAGGATTTGCTTATTACTATTTCATCGGTTGTACATCGGGCAGTTGCAGTATCACGTCAAAACCCATCAATTCTTCGGTTTATGGGATGATTATGGGCTATCTTTTATTTTCAATATTCGAAAAAGACAAAAAAAATAAAAACAATGATTGATTTTATAAAACGAATTTTCGGAATAAAGAAAGTAGATTTCAAAAAACTTTACGAAAGCGGAGCAACAATTGTTGATGTACGAACCATAGCTGAATTTGAAAACGGACATATCCTAAATTCCCAAAATATCCCGTTGCAAGATTTGAAAAAAGAATTGGCGAAATTGGATGCGAAAAAACCGATTATTACTTGTTGTGCGAGCGGCGTAAGAAGTGAATCTGCCAGAATGATTTTAAAGCAAAATAATTTTGAAGTTTACAATGGCGGAAGTTGGAGTAAACTGAATTCTAAAATATTCAAATAACAACAATTTAGGAAAAAAAATGTCACAAAAATTTCAAGAACTCATCAACTCAGAGCGTCCTGTGCTTATAGATTTTTTTGCCACTTGGTGCGGGCCTTGTAAGGTGCAATCTTCCGTACTTACTACTGTGAAGGAAAATATAGGCAACAAAGCCAGAATTGTAAAAATAGATATAGACCAATATCCCTCCATCGCTACGGAATACGGCGTGAGAAGTGTACCAACCTTAGCCGTTTTCCAACACGGAAATCTCCTTTGGAAAGAAAGTGGCGTACACGATGTAAATACTTTAACCCAACTTTTGGAAGAGTACTCTCAACCTTAAAAAAAATCTCCAAATGTTAGAATTTATTCGTCAGCCTTGGGCGTGGTATATTGCAGGACCGCTCATCGGGCTTACTGTTCCTTTGCTTTTAATTTTAGGAAACAAATCTT
>JAUNTR010000198.1 GCA_030538575.1 Cruoricaptor ignavus
CAGGAATGCTATTGTCGTAGCCTACTTTTATATCATCTAATGCCAATAGATAACCGTTATCTGCAAGAAGCGTTCTGTGTAAAAATGCAACATAGAAATCTTTCTCCGTATATTCTCGGATGTCGATAGATTTCGGTGTAAAAGTATTTAATGTTTCTTGTCCTTCTTCGGTTAAAATTTTGTGTCCGGCTCTTATCATATCGGTTGTTAGATTTGCACCGTTTTCAGGAGCTTCCACTACGAAAATATCATATCTTTCCGGATTAGGATTAGCAATTTTGTATTCCAAAACTTCTGCACCTGCTCTCAACTTAGGAGTTACTAACCAGTTTTGTGTATTATTTCTTGTGACTAAAGGCCAAGAAAGACTCATTGTATAGTAGTTTCCACTTGCATCTTGTGAAGACATTATCCAAGATGTTGCGTTTGCAGATTCATTAATTACAGTCATTTCTGCAGGAATTACGTCTGTGTTGAAATCTTCTGTATAAATAGGATTACGTTCTGGTTTTACCCAATTGAGTTGTAAATCGCCATTACCATTGTCTAACGTGTAGCTTAGGTTTCTAACTCCATTGTAAACTCCAGATACTTCTACCAGATTTTTTTTCTCAACTGTATGGGTGTTGTGTAATGATGTTGCGGTAAGGCTGACATCGTAAACTCCTTTTTTTGTGAATTTCACAATTGGAGCACGGTGTGTATCATTAGTTCCATTCATATATTCAAAACCTTCGGATGGCGTAATTGTCCATTTTATAGCATTCGGAGCAGGATTTCCTGTGGAAGCATTGGTAAAGGTTACGGTTTCATTTTCGTAAATTTTAGAATTACTATTTGTGAAATTAGCAACTGTTGCTGTATTTCCTACGATAATGTAATCGGTTTTTGTAATACTGTCTTCGCCTTTGCTGTTTGTAACTTTTAATGAAACAGTATAAGCACCTTCATTTCTCAGAATTAATTTAGGATTTTCGGATGCTAAAGTTGTTCCGTCTTGTAGTTCGTAGGTGTTTGGTGTAATCGTCCATTCTCTACTGATAATCGGTAAATCGTTGTGTACCGATGTCTCATCTGTAAGCGTTACGGTTTCGTAAGTGTTTGGTTTGAATTTTGAAACGCTAAACTCTGCAAAAGGCTTAGATTTAGCATATTGGAAACTCACATCATCCATTAGTATCGCATAACCTCCAGATTCCAATTTTTGTTGATATCCAACGTAGAAAATACCATCATCATCTGGTGTAAAATCGAAACTGTATTTTGTGTAATTGCCTGTATTGGCTTCTACAATTGGGCTGATTGCGGTAGTCATTGCTCCGCTATTTGCACTTCTTCCTAAGAAAAGCTGTACAGGTTCTGTCGTGTAGCTTACTTTTACGATATAGATAACGGCACGGTATTCCTCACCTTTTTTCAATCTCAGTGGGTTAGAGAATAGCCAGTCGTTGATGTTTTCCGCTTCATTAGATATATTTACGATTAGTCTATTTCCAGATCTTTGCAACCCTTCTTGTGTAAAGGTTTTCCAAGTTTCGTTATTACCATCGGTGTTTTCAGCAGACCATCCGTCTTTTGCGACATTGGTTTCAAATCCGTAGTTGTGATAGGAGTTTTCTTCCGTAAGGTCTGCAACAATACCATAAGCTGCTGTAATCACTTTGTTATTTACATCTATTGTATCATCTGCAAATTCTACTTCGCCTGTAATTTCGTAATTTACAAAAGATTTGGATAAATCTATTGCCACAGAATGGGTTATAGGTGTCCCAGGTTGCAGATTCGTAATATCTATAGACCCTTCTTGCTCTACTGCATCGTTATCATCTTTATTAATGAGTTTGTAGTTGATTTTAGCACTCGCAATAGTTTTCGTTCCTTTGTTCTCATACGTAAAAGAAACAGGCGTATTAGCAGAGTAGTTATTCACAATCTCATCAATAGAAACCTTGTTGATTGCCAAATCATATTCCAAATCTTGTTTAACACCTGTTGCAACGATTGAGAAATCTTGGCTGTTGTTTGCAAGTGTATTTTTATGAGAAACCACCAATTGATAAGTTGCTCCTGCTTCAGGGGAATCTATAACGATTTGTTCTACATTATCTACAATGTTATCTCCTTTTGTAGCAGGTGCATTTGGCGTTGCAGGATTTAGAATCCATGGCAAAAACTCCTCACCATTTTTCAGGATTTTAATATCCAAATCATTTACCAAGACAGATTGGCGGTCGTTTAGGATATTGATATCAGGTAAAGTTGTTGGCTTAGGATCAGTCCAAGCTATGGTTACTTTTAGCGGTTCTGCACCATCTGCAACTAAATCTAATGTTTGAGTTTCTGCATTATTTAGGGTTCTTTCTTCAATAAGAGAAAGCTTGGATTTTACCGATAAGGTTTGTGCCGCTTTGAGGGCATCTAAAAGTCCCCAACCAAATTTGTAATCAGGACCAATATTTCCTGCTTCTTTAGCAGTGTTTATAATTAAAGCTTTTAGAGTTGCCGCTTTCATAAACGAACCATACAACTCATTGTGATGTTGTTGTAAAAGAGCGATGCTACCTGTAACATTTGGCGAAGCCATAGATGTTCCGTTCATTATTCCATAAGCTGTGTCGCTGGATGTTACAGCAGAAGTAATTGCTTGCCCAACACCAACGATATCGGGTTTTACACGACCATCGTCCGCAGGACCAAATGCACTGAAAGAAGTCATTACAACATCTTCCGGTCTATTGTAGTTGGCTAATTTATGTACCGCTCCAACAGTAAGAATATTTTTACCTAACGCACTATGGTTAATGGAATCAAATCCCTCTTCTCCCCCATTTTTTTGTCTTACTTTGTGGGATTCTACCCAAGTCGTTACACCGTTTTCTGTAACTCTCACGTAGTGTAGTCCTCCTGGTTCAGGACCATCTCCTCTTGGGTTACCCGCTGCTTTTACCTGTAGATAATGTGGTGCATTTGCCGCGATTTCGTCCCAAGCCTGATCGTATTCTGTATATTTTCCATAATACATATATTCTGTTTCTTCATCTGTGCCAAGCCAATGCCAACCTGTATTTCCTGACCAGTTGCCCCATTCGAAAGCACCAATATAACCATAAGAGTGATTGGATACCAAAGCACCATTGGCAGCTGCATCTATAACTTCTGCAGTATCATTGGTCCAGTCATAAGCTCTTAGATTAGCTTGGAAAGCCATTCCTTTTGCAGCGGCATTTGTGCCATTTCCAACCAAAGTTCCTGCAACGTGTGTAGCATGATCATTAAGGGTTCTGGAATTGTCGGCTTGTGTTACACGTCCTCCAAATTCTTGGTGAGAAACTCTTACTGCTCCGCCATCCCATTCGTATAGGGTCATATTTTGCCCTTGTAAATTAAAGAGCCCAGCAGAGTTATACAATTTATCGGTCTCTGTTCCTGCTGCTGCACCTGCGTTGCTGGTAATATAATATTGTGGCATTTGGGTTCTGCTGTCGAACCCTTTTAGCTCATAAACCTTGCCTTCAAACTCTCCACGGAAAGGGATATTTTGTTTCTTTGCTCTGGTTTGAAGTTCTTCTACGCTTGGTTTTTTTGCTAAATCTTTTTTAATTTTTTCTAACCCTGATAGGTTATTCGACTTGCGAATCTCGCCGATTTCTTTGGCTGTTTGTGCAAACATTCCTACACTTAGAAATGCACACAACGCAATACCAATCTTTTTTGAGTAGTTAATTTTTATCATGTATTAAAAAATATTATTTCTGTCTTGCATATTTAGTAAAAGATTTTGATATGAGCAATGTTAAACGTTTGTTTGATAATAGGCATGAATTTTAATAAAATGAAATAAATGCTGAAACTTGGATAAGTTAATTCAAAAATAATTAATGATAATTGGTCAGTTATATTGGGTTTGATTGCAAAATGTTAAAAAAATATTTTTACAAGTAGTGAAGATTTTTTATTTGTAACTTCTGAATTGGGTGAATAAAAAAGGGACTGCCTTATCCCAGCAGTCCCAATTTTACAATTATAATTAAAAAGATTATTTAATCATAAGCTTAACAGAATCTTTATTTCCATTTTCATCGCTAACGTTTAGGATGTAAATACCTTTAGGATATTTTCTAAGGTCAAGTTCTGTTTTGGTTTCTTTAGAAACTTTCGCTTCAATCAATTTACCAGACATATCGAATACTTGTA
>JAUNTR010000006.1:0-1181 GCA_030538575.1 Cruoricaptor ignavus
GCAAGAATTACCATAAACGCTGCACCAAGATACACCCAAATTGGTACAGGAATTGGGTCGCCTGCCGCATAAGAATGCAAACCGCTCAGGTAATAATTAACGCCAAAATAGGTCATAATTATAGAACAAATTGCAAACATAGATGCGGTGTGAAATGCCCAACGCCCTCGCAATCCTGGAACCAAACGCATATGCAAAACAAATGCATAAACCATTACGGAAATAAATGCCCAAGTTTCTTTCGGGTCCCAACTCCAATATCTTCCCCAAGATTCATTAGCCCAAATCCCACCAAGAAAAGTACCAACTGTAAGAAGATACAAACCTATGGTTAAAGACATTTCGGAGACAATAGTTAATTCTTTTATCGTGGAATCGTTGTGTTTTTTAAATATATTTTTATTGGCAAAAATGTAGAAAAACAAACAAATTACCGCAATTACAAACGACAATCCAAAGAAACCGTAACTGGATACAATAATCGCAACGTGGATAATGAGCCAATAAGATTTCAGCACGGGAACTAATGGCGTAATTTGCGGATCGAGTGCTGAACCACCGTGTGCAAAACCCATCATAATAACCGCTACCATAAATCCAGCTGCGGGAATCAGTGCGTTGGAATTTTTGTAAAGTACAAGTCCTGCCGTAATACCAACCCACGAAATAAACACAATTGCCTCATAACCATTACTCCACGGTGCGTGTCCCGAAATGTACCATCTGCCAACTAATCCTAAAAACTGAAGTACATAACCTACACAACCTATAATAATTAAGGCTTTAATTATTTTATTAAGAATTTTATTTGGTTTAAATAATTCAATAAAACCAAACAAAACTAATAAGCCACCAATGAATGTGTAAAAAATAAGAAGCCAAAAGTTGATATTAACTTTATTCATAAACACCTCCAAATCTACTTTCGATTTATCTGGCACTACATTTTTACCCCAAGTTTGTTGGTAATCCGATAGTTTTTTTAGTTCGGTATCTGCTTTTTGCCAATTGCCATTTTGCTGAGCATCCAAAACCGCTGAAAAATAAGGTCCCATAACCATTTGGGATTCCATATCGGGTTCAAAATTTTGGTCGAGCCAAGAATGCCAAGTAGAATTAGGGTCGTTTTTCACAGGAATAATCCTCATAAATTGCCCACTGAAAAAGCCATTGAAAATCTG
>JAUNTR010000006.1:1281-29736 GCA_030538575.1 Cruoricaptor ignavus
TTTTCACAGGAATAATCCTCATAAATTGCCCACTGAAAAAGCCATTGAAAATCTGCACTCTTTCATTTACTTTAATCACTTCTTTATCGTAGCTGCTTTGCTCGGCAGGTTTTTTGGCAAATGCGGTGTTGTAATCTTCTTCTAACACATAGGTCAAATTGCCATTTGCATCGGATGGGAAAAGATTCATCAGCGATGTATATCCATCATCATTAGCTTTGGTTTTCTTTTTCAGTTCATCGCCTCCTTCTCCTCCAATCCTAATCATCGGTACCATAGACCAACTTGGTGCATCGGTATTTACAGAAATAAACCATTGCTCTGCGGTAAGATATTTATCTTTTTTATTGTCGTAAAATTTATCTCTTTTATAAATTTTCCTCAGAACATCCAAAGCCTGCGTATTAATCGGTACAATTCTACCTTCTATATTTTGTACCAAAAGATAACCAAATTTATCGGCGTGTTCTTTGGATATTCTATTTCTTGCAATGGCTTCATCAGGAGAGATGTTTTGCATTGCAGACATAGAACGTGCTACGGAATTTTGTTTTGGTGCATCTTCCGTTTGTGTGGCTGTTGCGTGTTCGCCATCTGTATGAACTGTTCCATCTGCGTGAATGTGAGTTCCCTGATTTTGCTCTGCTGTTGTAGTAATATTATCCCGACTTCCATCATTAGTTCCGTGGGTTTCAATTTTTTGAGCATTAATAGAAATACTTAATAAAAATGCCAACGCTAATGTGGTTTTCTTTTTCCCTATGTTTTTGAGTGTAGAATTGAGTTTCCAAAAATGAGTTCCTTTCCAAAAGAAAATAACAAACATTGCCGTAAACAAGAAAAAATATCCGATATAAGTGATTAAAGTTCCCCAATAATCGTGGTTTACGGAAAGTACCGTTCCTTGTCTATCCGCATCGAAACTGGCTTGAAAAAAACGATAACCTTTATAGTTCAGTACATTATTCATAAAGATTTTATACGGTGTTTGTTTGCCCTCGTCTATAATTTGCACGTGGCTTTCATAGGCACTTGGCGAAGAACTCCCAGGATAGGTTTCCATAACGAAATCATCTAATTTCAAGGCAAATGGTGTGGTGTAAACTTTTGCTCCGAAACCAAGCATCACATTCATTCCATCCAAAGTAATTTGCCTAAATAGATTAGGGTTTCCTTGTTCCACCTGTAAATTCACAAGTTGCTTGGTTTTAGGACCTTGCACTTCTACGGTCAGTTGGTCTGGCACATTTTGGTCTTTCTTTTTATCGCCTTCAAAAGCCATAAGTTTCCCTTGTTTTATTCCCTCGGGAACTACAATTCTTATATCATTAATGGTATATAAACTTCTTAGCGATAACGGCTCGTAAACATTGGGTTTTACACTTCCCGAATCTTGTGTTGCCATTACCATATATTTGGCTTCGGCAGGCGTTTTTATCCAAAGTTTGCCATCGTTTTCTTGTTTAAATTCTATTGCACCATCTATCGGTCTATTGAAGCTGACTAATGTCCCGTTCAAGGATTTGGATTCTCCTGATTTCAGATAATAATTTACCCGACCTCTATCTCCTGTGGAAACAAAATGCAGATACTCTGCTCCGCCTTCTTCGGCAACCAAACTATCTTTTTTCCTTTGGATATAATCTATGGCTTTCACGGAAACTTTTTTCCCTTGGAAATCGTAAGTCGCTTGGAAATTCTTATGACGTGGAGACATTAGATAAGGCACATCTTCATAATTAAGAACATCGCCATTTTCTTCAATTTGGATTTTAAAGAAATTTTTATCGGTAATAATTTCGTTAGAAGTTTGCCCTTCTCGGATATGCATAATCCCCTCAAAACTAATGTATCTGGTAATCGCCCCACCGATAAACAAAAGAATAAATGAAAGGTGAAATACCAACACGGGCAATTTCTCTTTCTTCCACAATCTGTATCTGCTGATATTTCCTATAAAATTAAGGATTAAAAGAAACATTACCAATTCGAACCATTTGGCTTCGTAGATGAGGGCTTTTGCCGTTGGCGTTCCATAATCGTTTTCTAAAAATGTTGCATAGCCCATTGCTACGGCATATATTAACAAAAGAACCGCCATAGTTCGGGTGGAAATAAGAATATCTTGTATCTTTTTCATAATTCAATTAAGATGATTTGCAAAAATACGTTCTAAAAAATAAATGAACGAATATTAATGATATATTTTGCACCAACACTTTTAGTAAAGAACCTATTAATATCCAAATAAAATTGTATTTTTGGCAAATGAAAATCATTAGTTATAACGTAAACGGCATTCGTGCTGCTTTTGGTAAAAACCTTGTGGAATGGTTGCAAAGTGCAAATCCCGATGTCCTATGTTTGCAAGAAACCAAAGCCCAAAGTTCGCAAATAGATATTGAAAGTTTAGAAAAATTAGGCTACCATACTTATTGGTTTTCCGCACAAAAAAAGGGTTATAGCGGTGTTGGTATTGCGTGCAAAACCGAACCAAAAAATATTGCATACGGTTGTGGAATAGAAAGTTATGATAGCGAAGGAAGAATTATCCGTACAGATTTCGAAGGTTTTTCGGTAATTTCTGTATATGTTCCCAGTGCGACTAATATAGAGCGACTGGATTTCAAAATGCAATTTTGCTACGATTTTTTGGATTATATAAAAAATTTAAGGAAAGAAATTCCGAATTTGATAATTTGTGGAGATTTCAATATTTGCCACGAAGCGATAGACATCCACAATCCCGAAGGGCTGAAAAATGTTTCGGGTTTCCTACCAATAGAGCGAGAATGGATGACAAAATTTATGAAAGATTGTGAGTTGATTGATAGTTTCCGCTTCTTCAACGACCAACCAGATAACTACTCTTGGTGGAGTTACAGACAAAATTCTCGTGAAAGAAACAAAGGCTGGCGATTGGATTACAATTTCGTTTCCCAAACTATGGAATCCCAATTGCAAAGAGCCACAATATTGAATGAAGCCGTGCATTCCGACCATTGTCCTGTTTTGGTAGAACTGTCGTAAAATTTTAATAGAAATACAAAAAGCCAACTTTTTCAGTTGGCTTTATTTTTTATTCATCAAGAATAATATCTTATCCTTCTACTATCTGATATTCAATCGGCATTGTTCCCTTTGCTAAACTTCCTATCTCATCGAAAGCAGCTTTCGACAAATCCAAAGCTCTTGAAGAATGGAAAGGTCCTCTATCATTAATAGTTACTACCACGCTTTTGCCTGTTCTCAGGTTTTTAACTTTCACTTTCGTTCCGAATTTCAAGGTTCTGTGTGCCGCAGTGAGTTTAGAATTGCTAAACACCTGTCCGCTGGCAGTTTTTCTCCCGTTGAATTTGTCGTGATAATACGACGCATAACTTGTTTTCACCTCATCGTTGTCATTGGTATCATTTTTGAAAGAATAAATACCAAGAGTTGAAATCATCATTATGATTACGAGAATCGCTCTTTTCATCATTTTGAATTTATTTTTATTGGTTTTGACGGGGACAAAGGTAAAACCATCTGCAAAGCGACAAAATTCTTTTTCTTAAAGTTCCTTAACAATTTGTTAATAAAATGTTAAAATCAACAACAACTTATTGATTTTAAGTAAATTACAATTAATGTTAAAAAATGTTAAAATAAAATTTAAAATGTTAATTTTATTAACTATTTACTGAATAACTTTAACTCAAGTAACATTTTTAAATACTGATTATCAACACATTAAATCAAAAATAATTTCATAAAAAAGCCTTTTCAAATTAAATAATGAAAAGGCTATTATATATCATTGATAATGGATGATTTTTTACATCAAACCAATTCTCCGTACAAGTCGAATTCCTCAGCGGAAGTTATTTTAACATCGGCAAATTCGCCAACCGAAATATACGTGTTTTCCGCCAAAACCAATACTGTATTATCCACATCAGGAGAATCAAACTCTGTTCTTCCAACGAAGTAATTTCCTTCTTTTCTATCGAAAATACAACGGTAAACCTTTCCTATTTTCTCTTGATTTTTCTCCCAAGAAATCTGCGATTGTAGTTCCATAATCTCTTCCACACGTTGCTCTTTCACTTCTTGTGGCACATCGTCTTCCAAATCGAAAGCCGAAGTATTTTCCTCGTGAGAGTAAGTGAAACAGCCCAATCTATCAAACCTTTGCTCGGCAACCCAATTTTTCAACTCTTGGAAACGCTCTTCCGTTTCTCCTGGATAGCCGACAATCAGCGTGGTTCGTATTGCCATATCTGGAACTTTTTCTCGAAATTTGGATAGCAATGTATTTGTTTTTTCGTGCGTTGTTCCTCGTTTCATAGATTTCAACAAATCGGAATTGATGTGTTGCAACGGGATATCTATATAATTACAAACTTTTGGTTCGCTTTTTATCACTTCCAAAACATCTTCTGGGAAACCGCTTGGGAAAGCGTAATGCAAACGAATCCATTCTATACCTTCCACTTTTATCAGTTCTTTCAGCAAATCTGCCAAAGCTCTTTTTTTGTAAATATCTAAGCCATAATAAGTTAAATCTTGTGCAATGAGAATGAGTTCCTTAGTTCCTTTTTTGGCAAGTTTTTCGGCTTCTTTTACCAAATCTTCAATCGGTGTAGAAATATGTCCGCCACGCATTAGCGGAATCGCACAAAACGAACAAGGACGATCGCAACCTTCGGAAATTTTGAGATAAGCGTAATGTTTTGGTGTTGTGGTTAGCCTTTCTCCCACCAATTCGTGTTTGTAATCTGCACCGAGATGTTTTAACAAAATCGGTAAATCCCGAGTCCCGAAATATTGGTCCACATCGGGAATTTCTTTTACCAAATCGGGTTTATAACGTTCGGAAAGACAACCTGTAACGAATACTTTTTCTACCTCGCCTCGTTGTTTGGCTTCCACAAAATCCAAAATCGTATTGATGGATTCTTCCTTCGCATTATCTATAAAACCACAGGTGTTTATGACCACGATATCTCCTTTATCCTCGTGTACGACTTCTTTGCCGTTGGCTTGCAATTGTCCCATCAAGACTTCGGAATCATATACATTTTTGGAGCAACCGAGTGTTACGATATTTATTTTCTTTTTACCTGTTGATTTTGTTCTCATAATTGATTTTTGATTTTAAAGAATTCGTGACCGAATAAAAAACGGTTGCAAATTTAGGAATAAAAAAATTAGGAAATAACTCGGGTTTTGAATTTTGGATTTTGGGTTTTGAACTTGAAACTTTGAACTTAAAATTAAAAAAGCCCCGAAAGATTTCAGAGCTTTTATTATTCAGATATTTTTTTTTAGATTAAAAAATTTCGATTTTACAAATCATCTTCGTCATCGAAATCATCCATACCGTAACCATCATCGTCATCATCATAGGAATCGTCTTCGTCGGAGAAATCGCTACCTGAAAAATCGTCAAAACCAAAATCGTCATCACTTAGAAGTGGGATTGCAGATTTTGCAGACTTTGCTCCGTTTTTGCTTGGTGCTTTCAATGGTACATTGCCAAATCTGTAAACGGTAATCGGATAATTTACGGCTGGTTTTTCTTCATTAATTTCTATTAATTCGCAGAAAAACTCCCACAAATCCAAAAACCCATACTGAAACTGTGCTTTGTCGCCAACTGTTTCAAAGGCTTCTTTTACATAGACATCAGACATTATTTCGCCATCTCCCTCATCGCTCATATCTTCAAGAGGTACGGATTTGAAAATCGTGCCATCTTCTTCTAAAAGATTGAATGTGGAGAGTTCATCGCCTTGCAGGCTAAATGCACTTTTGATTCCCAAGTGTAAATTCCAAAGAGTTTGTTTGTCCTTTATTTCTATATCTCGGAAGATATTGTCTTTGGTATCTAAAATTACTCGTACTTTATAAACCATTTTTGTAAGTCGCTTTTTTAGTTTTTGTTTTTCAATTTCGGGTACAAATATAAAACAAAAGCAAAACCTTCAAAATATTTTTTTAATTTTTATTTGTAAAAAAAATGATTAAATTCCGACCGAAAAATTAATGGTGCTTTTCGAGAAAAAAGCTAAACTGCGTTCCCTCCAAATAAGTGCTTTCTACAGAAATCTGCTCATTATGAGCATCTAAAATATGTTTTACAATGGCAAGTCCTAAACCCGAGCCTCCTTCTCTCCTACTTCGGCTGGATTCTACACGGTAAAATCTCTCGAAAATTCTTGGCAGAGCTTCGGGTTTTATGCCCATCCCATTGTCTTCTACTTCTACTAAAACTTTGTTTTTCAGTACGGTAGTTCTTAGTGTAATTTGTGCTTTTTGTCGGTTAGAATAGTAGATGGCATTAGAAATAAGGTTGATGAGAACTTGGGAAATTTTCTGCTTATCTGCCACTACAAAAATCTGAGGTTGAGAGAATTGGAATACAAAGAAAGCATTTTTATCCTGAGCTTCCAAATCCAAAAGATCCAAGGTTTCTTTTATTAATGTATTGATGTCGAATTTGGTAATGCTCAGCTTTATTTCTCCTGCTTCGAAGCGGTTTATCATATCCAAATCGTTCACGATATTGATGAGCCGCTCTACGGAAATCCCAATTCTATCCAAATATTTATCTCGGATATTTAGGTTTTCTACACCTCCATCTCGCAAGGTTTCTATGTAGCCTTGTATGGAGAAAAGTGGCGTTTTCAGCTCGTGAGATACATTGCCAATGTATTCTTTTCTGTAAGCTTCCATTCCTTTTATCATATCGATTTCGGAAGCATCTCGATTTAATTTTTCGGAGAGTTCTTTGAAGCCGACATTTTCACTATTTCCAAAAAAATCGTCGGGTAAATCGACTGTCATTTTCCGTATCTGTTTTTTCGCATAGTAGCTGAAAAGATAGCCTACCGCAAAATAATTGATAAAAAAAATAAGTAGAATACTGATGAGAAAAAATAAATCTCGACTGGTATCTCGGGCATCTATCTGCTTGCTATAATCGAATGCTATAACGATTCCTGTAATCGCTATTGTCATTAGAAATGCTACTAAAAAAGAGAGCCTGCTGAATTTCATTCAATATTTACACTACCAATTTGTAACCGATACCTTTCAGCGTTTGTATGGAACTGTCTCCCAGTTTTTCCCGAAGCCTGCGGACATGTACATCTATGGTTCTTTCGCCAACAATCACATCATTGCCCCAAACTTTTTCTAAAATTTCTTCTCTTTTGAAAACCTTTTGTGTATTAGATGCCAAAAGAAAAAGCAAATCGAATTCTTTTTTTGGAAGGAGGAATGCTTGTCCGTTTTGTGTTACCCGAAAATTATCTTTGTCTATTATAAGGTTACCGATTTCCAAGATTTTGGATTTTTCTTCTACCTGTGTGGTGAGTTGCAACAGTGCATTTATTTTGGAAATAAGAACTTTGGGTTTTATAACCTTTACCACATAATCGTTCGCACCTGCTTGGTAACCTGCCAATTGGGAAAACTCCTCGCCTCTGGCTGATAGAAATACGATAAGTGTTTTTTTCAAATCTTTTATTTTTCTCAGGTCTTGGCAAGTTTCTATGCCATCTTTTTCGGGCATCATTACGTCTAATAGGATAAGGTCGGGTTTTATGTCTTTTGCCATTTCTATCCCATCATTACCATTATCTGCCGTAAAAACGGTGTAGCCTTCTTTCTCTAAATTATAGGACAGTATTTCAAGGATATCGTGTTCGTCATCAATCAAGAGAATTTTTTTGGAATTCATTGTTACGTTATTAAGCCCTCAAATTTAATCAAATAAAATGAGGTGGAAAATAGAAAAATCATTATTCATATAAAATTAACATAAGTGTTGTTTTGTTAAGATTTTATTAAAAGAAAATTAAAGTTGGCTAAATCATTTGATTAGAAAATGTTTAATTTCTTTGCAGGGACAATAAAAATTGATAATGAAACTAAGAAAAGTAAGTGTTGGCGCATTGTTTTTAACGATACCATTTTCGTTGGTTTACGGGCAACAGGATTCTGTGAAAGCTGAGAAGAAAATAGAAGGGGTTACTATAAAGGGTTCTACTGCAAGAAAGACAGAAGCTGCAATTATGACAGAAATGAGAACTGCCAAACAGGTTGTGAGTGCTATTTCTGCAGAGCAGATTACAAAAGGGGTTGATAGAAATGCTGCACAAGCAATCCAAAGAGTACCAGGAGTAACTATTGTAGATGGTAGATTCATCATGATTAGAGGTGTGGCTGAACGCTACAATAATACACTGATTAATGGTGCTGTAGCTCCGAGTACAGAGGTGGACAGAAGAACATTTTCCTTCGACCTAATACCATCTGGCGTACTTGATAGAATGGTAATACTGAAGACAGCAACTGCAGATAAACCTGGAGATTTCGCAGGTGGTATTATAGAGATTATTACCAACGAAGAAAGTGCTAATTTTGATAAATTGGATATTGGTCTCGGTTTTAGAACCAATACTACTTTTAAAGATTATTACCAAAGTAAGGGTTCTGCTACAGATGCATTTGGGTTCGATTATGATTACAGAACACTTCCGTCTAATTTCCCATCAACAAATGCTATAAAAAACAATCCTGCTTCTGCACAAAGAGCATCCAGACTTTTGTTCAACAACTTTAATCCAAGGAAAGAAACCGCATTTCCTGATGGTGGTTTGGGCTATACTTTTGGTAGAAGATTTAGACTTGGTAAAGCAAACGTTAGTACTGTAAATGCTTTCAACTGGAGCAACAGCTACGAAAGTAGAGAGCAAAAGACTGATGCCTATTTTGCTTTGAACGCAGGACAAACATCTCCGCAACATTGGGAAGATTATAGAGATCGTATTTTCCAAAATGAAACCAGGATTTCATTATTATCAAACTGGGTATTCCGATTGAATAGCAAGAATACCATTAAATTTAAAAACCTTTTTAATCAAATCGGTGAAAATGAAACCGTATTGAGGGAAGGGCATAATTTCCAACAAAGACAAGATCAAACTTATCGTAATTACCTATTGGGATATAGAGCAAGATCCATCTATATCGGACAATTGATAGGGGAACATCGCTTCACAAACTCACAATTAGATTGGGTTGGTGGTTTCAATTTTCTCTATGAAAATGAACCGGATTTAAGAAGATTCCGAACACTTTCCAACCTTACAGATCCCAATTCTTTCTATATGATAGACCCACCATCATCTAACCTTTTCGATACGAGTCGCTATTTTGGTACTCTTGATGAGATTGGAGGAAACTTTGGCATCAATTATAGTAAATCATTCAAAGACTCCGAAGATTTCACTTGGTTGAAATTAAAAGCTGGGTTATATGGTGATTACAAGCAGAGAGAGTTTACATCCAGGTATATGTCCTATACTCTTCCTGGATTTCTTTCGCAAGCAAGAAGAGATTATCTGATTAATCAACCTCTAAGTACAGTATTTAGCAGAGCAAATGTAAACGCTGTAGATGGCTGGAGACTTCAGGAAGGAACCACCCCAAGAGATTCCTACGATGCACAAAATATTTTAGGAGCAGGTTATGTAATGGCAGATATACCTTTGGGTAGATTTGATATTAATGTCGGGCTGAGAGCCGAGCATAACATCCTAAAACTACAAAGTACAAGCGAAACAGGTCAGCCTATTGATGTAGATAATCCCGTTACTTCAATTTTGCCTTCTGGTAATATAGGTTATAAAATTACAGATCGCTCCCAACTAAGGTTAGGATATTCCAGAACCGTGAACAGACCAGAGTTTAGGGAAATTGCACCTTTCTTGTTTTATGATTTCAAATTTAATGTTGCAAGAGATGGTAACCCAAATCTAAAAACTGCAACGATAGATAACTTCGATTTGAGATATGAAATATATCCTTCACGAGGTGAGGTCATCAACCTTGGTGTTTTTGCGAAAAGATTCCAAAACCCAATTGAAAACGTAAACCGTATTGTAACAGAAAACAGAATGTTTAGTTATGGAAATGCCGATAAAGCTTTGGTTTATGGTGCAGAATTAGAAGTTAGAAAATCTTTAGCTAATGTTTTCGCCAATATTCCTATACTCAATAGGATGTCTGTAAACCTGAACGCATCATACATTTTCTCTGAAGTAGATTTGGGTGACAAGGCTGTTTCTCAGCAACGTGTAAGAGCATTGCAAGGACAATCACCTTATATTATAAATGCTGCATTGAACTATGAAAGTTTGAAGGGATTTGGTGCTAACCTTGTTTACAACAGATTTGGCAATAGAATTTTTGCAGTAAGTGATGATAATTTCCCATCAATCTACGAACTTTCCAGAGACAATTTGGATTTAACTTTCTATAAAAACATCAGTGAGAAAGTAACCGTGAAACTTGGTGTTCAAAACCTACTTGACGCTCCTTTCCGTTTCTATGAAGATACAAATAGAGACAACAAAATCGAACGCAGTATAGACAAAGCAAATTACGTGGTAAAAAGAGGAACTCTCATCAATGCCAGTGTTAGCATCAAACTTTAATCTAAAACAATAATAAATTCTAATTAAACTTTAAAAAAAATGAAAAAGGAACTTTTTAGACTTTCAAGCATTCTAAGTCTTGCAGTATTAACAACTTTTGCATCGTGTTCTTCAGACAGAGGTGGAGATGAAGTAGATCCAACGCCAACACCTTCAGCTGTAGTTGAATTGAAAGGTGATCTTTCCACTCAAACATTGAAAAAAGATACTAAATACCTTATTGTAGGACAAGTATTTGTAAGAAGCGGACAAACATTAACCGTTGAACCTGGAACTGTAATCTACGGGGACAAAGCTACCAAAGGAGTTTTAGTAATTGATAGAGGTGGAAAACTAAATGCCGTAGGAACCGCTGCAGAGCCTATCGTATTCACATCTGGACAACCTGTTGGAACAAGAGACAGAGGAGATTGGGGAGGACTCGTTATCCTTGGAAATGCACCAGTAAACCAAAACGAGCCAGCTATTGAAGGTATTGCCCCAGCTGTAATTTTTGGTGGTACCGATGCTAATGATAACTCTGGTGCACTGAAATATGTAAGAGTGGAGTTTGCAGGAATAGAACTTACACCAAACAACGAAACCAACTCTATCACCTTAGGAGGTGTAGGCAAAGGTACAGAAATGGAATATTGCCAAGTTTCTTTTGGAGGAGATGATGGTTTTGAATGGTTCGGAGGAACTATCGATGGAAAACACCTTATCTCTTTTGCAACTTGGGATGATGATTTCGATGTCGATTATGGTTATACAGGTAACAACCAATTTGGAGTTGCCGTAAGATACCCTTCATACGCTGACCAATCTGGATCTAATGGCTTCGAAACCGATAATGGTCCTAATGACAACGTTACAAGTTTGCTTACTACAGGTACTTTCTCTAACTTTACCATCATTGGTCCAAAACTTACTTCAAACCAATCCATCAATGCTAACTTCCAACATGCATTGGATATGAGAAGAAGAACTGCAGTTACTATTGCAAACTCTGTATTTGCAGGTTTCCCAAGAGGACTTAGAATGAACCAAGCTTCCGTACTTACAAACTACCAAAACAATACGGGTGCATTATTCAACAACGTAATGCTAGCCAATACCCAAACGTTCTCCGCAGGAAGTGGAATGAATGTAGCTGATGTAGAGGCTTATTGGAATTTAGCAAACGAAACTTCTACATCTTCTGATTATGCTGCTGTACTTTCAGCTTGGGGACTTAACTCTAATATCTTTTTCGGAAACAATGTAGCAACAGCTTACTCATCAAACCCTACATTTGAAGTTACCAGTGGTACACTTACAACTGGAGCAGATTTTACAAATGCTAAAGTAAGTGGTGCTTTCTTCACAAAAGTAGCTTATAGAGGAGCTTTTGGTTCTACTGACTGGACTACAGGTTGGGCAGAGTTCAACCCTGTAAACAAAGCGTACTAATATTTTAAAATGATTATATTAGTTATAGTAAATATTTAACAAAAAAAGTGACTCTTAATAAAAATAGAGTCGCTTTTTTATTATATTTGAAAAATGAAAATTAAAATTGTATTTATATTATCTATCTTACTAATCGCCTTTCTAACCTCATGCAACAAAAGTGCTGATTATAACCCCAAAAAGACATTGAGTAAAAACCAAATAAACACCCTAAAATCCGATTTGGTGAGATACTACGCTCATCTTGCAAAAAAAAGCAACCACCAAGATAAATTTGATTCAAAATACAACAGCCATTACGACAATGAAGTAAAGAAATACGACCTGCTCTACTATTACAAAAACCCAGAGAACAATTATGAATATTTCGCACTTACAAGAATTGCACCAAGCTTCAATATAAAAAAAGTGGCTATTGTTGGTAAATATCATAAACAAGGAAATGAAATCACCGATTATGAAGAAAAATTCAGAACGTGGAAAATGTCTCCTGAAGAATTAGAAACTAAAACAAAGGAAATGTTCCAAACTTATATAAACAATGGCGATTTATCCAAATATGAAACCAAAAACTCTCAACCTGAATTTTGGATAGAATTTCCTGATGATAAAACAAAATACGACAAAGAGAAACGCCAATGGATTATGGAAAACACACCATAAACATCAACCTAGAACACCGCAAATTGCGGTGTTTTTTTTCGCTTTAATGGCAAAGCCCTTACATAACAAAAATCACATTTGCAATTTTTCTATATTAATTTAATGTTAATTATTTGTGAATTTAATTTTAATTCGCTTACTTTGCACTGTAATTACTTACAACACAACCAATAACAATACAAAAACAAACATTATGAAAGGTACAATCCTAAAAGCAGCTGGTGTTTTTGTAGCTCTATTGTCCGCAAGTTTCGCAAACAATATAAACGCACAAAACACAAACATCATCAAAGAAGTGAAAATTAATCCCAACGATGGATTTAATGAACTAAGAAAATTGGTAGCACAAAATTTCGATTTCACCAATCCAAATCTTACAGAAGGAGAAGTGGAAAGTATCGTAAAATTTGAAATCGCAGAAAATGGAAAACTGAAAAACATACACGCAGAAGGCGATTGCAAATATGTAAACCAAGAAATGGAGGAAACCATGAAAGACCTAATCTACACCTTCAAAAACGAGAAAGGCGCTCCTTACATTTTTGTAATGCCTGTGAAATTTTCTATTGCTTCCAGATAAACGAAGTTTTCATCTTCAATAGAAAAACTAAAAATCCGCTTCAATAGAAAAGCGGATTTTTTTATTCCTCGTCCTCGTATTGTTCTAAAAAATAAGTGAAAGAGAAATCCTCTGTTTCCTCTTCGGCATCTTCCAAAGTGGTGAGCAAATCCTCGAAATCTTCCAATTGCTCCACCGTTAGATTCACAAATTCCAAATGCAACGGCAATGCTACAAAACCCGTAATGCTATCGAAAAGTGCATCTAAATTATCACCAAAATATTCAGGCAAAGCCAACTTAGATTTCAGTTGTGCATAAAAATCTTCGTAATCACCAATTTCCGTAAAATCTATATATATTGTTTCCATATTTATCTTGTATTATCCAATTGAACTCTTGTATCTCGTGTCTTACATCTTGTATCTTGCGTCTAAAACCTAATATTTCTCAAAAGTTTTATAATGATTATGGGTTAGCCAAACATCACCATTTTTGGTAAAAACAATTCGGTCGGCATTTCTTCTTCCGCAGTTGTAATTTACATCTGCCTCGAAATATTGTTCTCCCTTCGGTAGCTTTTTCTCCCGATTAGAAAACTTATCTCCGCCGATTGCTCTTCCTGGCAAAACCTCGCAAAGATTTCCTTCGCTTGCAATCCAACCTTGGTTTCTCGCCTCACTTTTAGTCAAATAATAATTCGGTAGTTTTTTATGTTTTTTCACATAATTAATGACCAATTTTTCCTCCGTCAATTCATCAATTTCAGAAGAATTATTTTTATCAGAATTAAGACTGAAAGCTGCATCTTCCTTATTCGTTTCACTATTATTTGTTGTGATATAAGGCGTTTCGTTCGTTTTCTTTTCAATTTTATAATTACTGAAAACATACATTGCAAACATTCCCACCAATACGCCAATCAGCGAAAATGCCCATATTTTTCTTTTTTCTAAATTCATATTTTTGTGTTTTTTATTATCCGAAAATTAGTTTCTCCATTCCTCTGGAACTTCGCAAACAGGTATCGGATTTATTTTATGCTGAGCCGCTTTGTGCATTCTCGTAAAAATTTTATAAACCTCCAAATCTCTTCCGCTGTAATCGTTTTCAGATTTCGTTCCCCACTCTTTTTGTATTTTTTCCAATTCGGGATAAGTCGCACCAATCTGCTGTTCATCAGTTCTATCCACATCCCAAAGTCCATCGGTTGGGATGGCATTTTTTATAGATTCGGGCAAATCCAAAGCCTTTGCCAAAGCGTAAACTTCGGTTTTATACAGGTCGGCAATCGGGGAAACATCCACGCCTCCATCTCCATATTTGGTATAAAAACCAATCCCAAAATCTTCTACTTTGTTGCCAGTTCCACAAACCAAAAGCCCATTGATTTGTCCGTAATGATAAAGCGTAAGCATTCTCAAACGGCTTCTGGTATTGGCAAAAGCCAAATTTTCGTTGGGCGATTTGTTGTCATCAGCATCAAATATTTTGTATAATGCCTCGAAAGGTTCGTTCAAGTTTACCGTAAAACCATCTACATTTGGGAATTTATTTTTAAGGAAATCTATCTGTTCCCAAGCTCGGTTAGCTTGGTCATTTTTTTGACGAATGGGCATTTCCAAAGCCAAAACTTTTAGTCCCGTCATCGCACAAAGCGTAGAAACCACACCAGAATCTACACCTCCCGAAACGCCGATAATATAACCTTTCACTCCCGATTTTTGGGCATAATCCCGAAGCCAATCTACAATATGATTAATGATTTTTTCTGCTTGCATAAAACTAAAATTTATTTTTTTCAGAATAAATACAAAGGTAAGGATAAGTTTTTGGTTGGATGGATTATCCCATAAAAAAAAGTAACCGAATGGGTTACTTTTCTTAAGTCTAATGAAAATGCATTTTGCTAATTCTGTTGCAAATAAGCATAAATATCGTCTTTCAAATGCATTCTTTTCTTGCGAAGATCGGTGAGGTGTTCATCTGTCGTGTGGTTCACTTCTCCTTCTTCGTAGTGTTGTACCAAAGCATTTACTTCCTCATAATTTACAAATAGTTTCAAAAAAGCCTCATCGCTTATTTTTAGGTCTGCGATTTTTTGTTTGTACTCGGGAAATTCGTTGATTAAAATATGGTTTTCCATAACTGTTATATTTTTTAGTTAAATTTATTGAATAAAGTTAAGGAAATAAAACCATATCTCGCAATATGAAAAAAATCATCTAAAAAAACAAGATATGACAAAAATCATAATTACCGCTTTTTGTTTTGGGATAAAGGCTTAACGAGAATTCTTATTCTTGAAAATTTTGAAAAATCAAAAAAAATACTACTTTTGCAACTGAATTTTATTTATACTAAGTAAAAATAACCATTTTGTTTTTAATTTAATAAGTAAAATCAACTCTAAACAAAGTCGTATTTTGATGAAAAAACATATTATTATCGTTGGGATTTTAATGGGAACAGTTCCTTTTTATTCCCAAAAAAATATAAAAAAGGAAAATCACCAACAGATTTTCAAAAAATCGGATAGTACGAAAGAAAGTAATATAAAAGAAGTAATTATCACATCTTCCTACGGCACAAAAAAACTGAAAGAGGAAGTTGTAGGTTCTATTGCCACGATAGATGCCAAAGATATTAATACGGCACAAACCTTCGAGAGTTTGGATAAAATGATTGCGGGAATTGGTGCCGGAGTACAAATTGTAAACAATCCGGAATTGGGAAAACCTGTAAACATCAATATACGAGGTTTGGGTTCTTTGGTTAATCTTACCAGCAGACCTGGGGTTTCTACCCAACCATTGATTATTATAGATGGCATTATTATGAGAGAAGACGCTCCTTTTGATGCTACAGGGTTTGACGGTGGAAGTACCGCTGAGATGAACATCAATCCATTAGCAAGAATTTCTACGGATAATATAGAAACCATCAATATCCTGAAAGATGCTGCTGCGGTAGCTATTTATGGTGCAGATGCTGCGAACGGTGTCATCCTCATCACAACTAAAAAAGGAAAAAAAGGGAAACCGCAATTTACCCTCACTTCACAATATGGCGTTTCGCAAAGCATCAATAAAATAAAGTATCTGAACGGCGAACAATATTCCCAACTCTACGATACTTTCCTAAGAAATAATGGCTCCAGAACTGGCTATACGTGGAACGGAGTTGATGTAAATTGGTTTGATGAAATGAACAAATCGGGAGATTATTTCAAAACTAATTTTTCGGTGAGCGGAGGAGGCAAACATATTACCTATCGTTTCGGGGCAGATTATAATAAAACCAACGAATCCAAAATAATGAACACGTTGGAAAAACGTGGGTTAGATGCCAATATCGGATTAGATTTTAACAAACTGAAAATCAACATATACGCTGCTTACAACGAACTGGATAAAAGCAGCCCAAATACGTTTTTCAATTTTATATTAGCTCCTACTTTTCCTATTTACGATGCCAATGGCGATTACCAACTTACAGGGAATTACGGGATTGCGAATCCTTTGGCTGCTGCACACCAAAATATTTCATTGGTGAAAAACAAATCTCTTTTGTCGAGCATCAATGCAAGTTATCAAATATTAAAAAATCTGAAAATCAGCACATTATTTGGCATAGATATTTCGGATAAAAATAATATCGAATGGCAATCTGGATTGAATGACAGCGGACGCAGAAACGGAACCATCAACGTAGATGGCGTTACATACAACAGATTCGGAAGAAGTAGAATAAATACTTCGGACGCTACAAAATGGAATTGGAGTGGACAATTATTCTACGAAAAAGATTTTGCAAATCGCCATCATATAGATGTCCTTGCAGGTATGGAAATCCGTGAAAACAAAGATTTTAAAGTAAACGAAACTGGTAACAATTACATTAATCCAAATATCTATCAACTACCGATAGATGCTGCATGGTACTACAATAGTAGCAACGAATTAACCCAAAACTATACGAAAAGAGAACTAACCCGAGAAGATGCAGGCGTGAGTTCTTTCCTACAAATTAATTACGATTTTGCCAAAAAATATTTCTTTATCGGGACTATTCGCCGAGACCAAAGTTCTGCATTCGGGAGGGATAGAAATGCTGCCTACAACGGTGGTATCGGTTTATCTTGGCTAATGAGCAACGAAAAATTTCTGAGCAATACCGATTGGATAGATTTATTAAGACTAAGAACTTCTTGGGGAATGACGGGCAATTCTCGAATTGGCTCATACAGATCTTCCGGGTTGTATAATATTGGAACTACAGGTTCTACCTACGATTTCCCTGTTGCGACACCCGATGGTTCTTCTCCACCGAACAGAGAATTAGGTTGGGAAAAAAACGAAAAATACAATATCGGTTTGGATTTCAATTTCCTGAAAAAATTCGATTTTACAGTAGAATTTTTCCGAAACAATATCTCGGATATGATTGTGAACCGAAGCATTTTCCCAGAAAGTGGCTACACTGGTGCGGAAATAAACGGTGCCGCAATGTATAACCAAGGTTGGGAATTCTCCGCAAGAGCCAGATGGATTCAGAAAAAAGATTTCCGATGGACAACGAGATTTAATATCTCAACCCTTAAAAATAAAATTACAGATTTAATAGGCTTTGGGGAAACCTACTCTACTGCTGCAATTGCCAGAGCCCAAAGAATAGGCACTTCTACTTCCTCTATTTGGGGTTACAGATGGTTGGGCATTAATCCAGATAGCGGGCAAGATATTTATATGGTAAATGGCGTACCAACCAATTCCAACAATTTCACACCTTCCTCGGCTACTTATGAAGTTATCGGCAATTCTCAGCCCGATGCTTATGGTGGTCTAACCAATAGTTTTAATTACAAAAATTTCGGATTATCATTCCTCATTAATTTTGAAATTGGCGGAGATGCTTTGGTTTCCTATGAATTAATAGACCAGTATCGTGTTTTATCTAATAGAAATATGAGTGTAAATGTTTTGGGCTATTGGACAGGTGCAGGAGATACAACTGCCATAAACCGAATTCCAAGTACGGGAGCTCGTATTGTTCCTAATTCCACAAAATATATTTACGACAATACTCACGTTAAATTACAAAACGTAAATATCTATTACCGAATCCCAATTGAGAAAAAAGAAAGAACCTTGGTAAAAGATGCAACGATTTTTTTAGATGTAACCAACGTTGCCTATTGGTATAAAGACAAGACGCCGGAAGGCAGAAACGGATACCGAGAACTAAGATACACTTATCCCGAAATGCGAACGATGAGTTTGGGTTTCCGAGTTAATTTTTAGGTCGAAGGAAAGACTTAATTATATTTTTATTATTCATTAAATTAATTTCAAAAAAAATGAAAAAAATCTTAATCATCATATCATCTGTTGTATTATTACAATCTTGCAAAGATTTTCTTTCCAGAGAGCCTGTGGAACAAATTTCCATCAACACGCAACTTTCTACAAAGCGAGGTGTTTTAGAAGCTTTGAATGGGGCTTATGTAACATACAGAAGCTCGATATTGTTTTATGCAAAATTCAGTTATGGCGATTTGCTTTCAGGCAATCTTGGGTTTTCGCCCAATCCCTCGGGTTCCAATGCAGGAGTTATTGCAGCTTATAATCAGGTAGATTTATTGTATAACTTTGATGATGTAACCATTAGTAGTGAATTGAACAGTTTCTATACCACTTCTTACCAAGCCATCAATAATATTAATCTCATTTTGCAATATGTAGATGAACTTGCAGACGCTACCACAAACGAGAAAAACCAAATAAAAGCCGAATGCTTGGCTCTCAGAGCTTCGCTTCATTTTGAATTATTAAAAATCTATTCCCAAAATTACACTTATACCGCAGATGCTTCTCATCTCGGGATTATCTACAACACCGCACCTGTAAAGGTTGGGATAGATTATCCTGCGAGAAAAACCGTAGCAGAATCTGCTGACTTGTTGGTTGAAGACATTACCAATGCCATAGAATTATTTACTGATAATAAAGCGTTGCCTGTGGGATTGGATAAAAATTTTATGTCCCGAAACGCTGCAAAAATGATTGCCTCAGAAATTTACCTTTGGAAAAACGATTGGCAAAATGCATTTGATGTAAGCAACGACCTCATCCTAAATTCAGGGATTTCGTTGGCATCTTCTTCAGATTATACCACATCTTGGGCTTTGGCAGAATCGGTTTTGGAACTGACAAATAATAAAGAAAACAATTCTTCTTTGGAAGCGATATACAACTACGACAGCCAAAGCAGTTATTCTAAATTTGCGATTTCCAACGATGTTTATAGTTTATTCGATAATAATGATTTGAGATTAAATTTATACGAACAACAATCGCTGAATACACGCCTAAGTTCTGGAAACCAAAACTTGCCTTACACTTTTACCAAAAAATACAAAATGGGTGTCGCAGGATTGGTTTACCGAATTACAGAAGCGTATTTTATAAGAGCGGAATCTGCACTGAATTTAGGAAACACTTCACAGGCTTTGCAAGACATTAACAGCGTAAGACAAAGAGCTGGTTTACAAAATATTACAAGCCTTAGCATAGATGATTTATTAATAGAAAAAAGGAAAGAATTTCTCTGCGAAAACAAATATTTCTTCGATTTGATGAGATACCACAAAAACATTGTAAGGGAAGATGGTTGTATTTCCAATAATTGCAATCCTACTTATCCGTTTGATAAATTTGTTGCACCAATCCCACAAAACGCCATTGAATACAACGGAAATATGGTACAAAACCCAAGTTATTAAAAATTGAAAAAAAATGAAAAACATTATAAGTTATTTATTCATCTTATTTTTATTAAATATTTTGGTTGTAAATTGCCTAAGCCAGCAAACCATAAAACCCGAATCCGAAAAAATATACAGTTTGAAAAAACTTCGGGAATTGTATTCATCAGGCAACTCGGGACTTTGGCCAAAACCCAATTTGCACGATGAAGCCAAAGCGACTTTCCAGGAAATCGGGCATCTACCCGAAATCATTTACCCGACTGATAATCCTTATTCCAAAGAAAAAGAATTATTAGGGAAAACGCTGTTTTTTGACCCTCGTTTATCGAAGTCCAAACAAATTGCCTGTGCTTCTTGTCACGACCCAGAATTGGCTTGGACCGACAACCGAACCGTTTCCTTCGGACACGATAGGCAAACGGGAGCCAGAAATGCAATGACTATCCTAAATTCTGCACACATCTCGAAACCATTTTGGGACGGCAGAGCCGAATCTTTGGAAGCCCAAGCACAAATGCCAATACAAGATCCAAAGGAAATGAACGAACATATAGACATTGCTGTGGAAACAATTGCGAATATAAAAGGTTATGAAAAATTATTCGCACAAGCATTTGGAAACAAAGAAGTTACGAAAGAAAAAATCGGGAAAGCCATTGCAACTTTTGAACGAGGAATAAAAAGTGGTTCCACAAAATTCGATATGTTTATTGATGGGAAATCCGATGCTTTATCCGATGATGAGCTGATGGGTTTGCATCTTTTCCGTACCAAAGCCCAATGCATTAATTGTCATAATTCGGGCTATTTCTCTAACAACGAATTTATAAACGACGGAACGGGATTATTGGGGAGCAAACAGCAAGATTTGGGACTTTATATCATTACAAAAAATCCCGATGATGCAGGGAAATTTCGTGTGCCAACTTTGCGAGAAGTAACTCGTACAGGTCCTTGGATGCACAACGGAGCGTTCACTCCACTAAGAGATGTTCTCACCTTTTACAATGCAGGAAATCCTGAACCGAAAAGCAAAAGTTCCACCGTATATGAAGGTGTTGCTTTGTCCTCGAAAAAATCTAATATGCTGAAACCTTTGAATTTAACCAACAAAGAACTGGACCAATTGGAAGCATTTTTAGGAACATTAAGTTCCAGAACTCGCAGAATCATCCTGCCCGAATTACCGAAATAGTTTTTTAGAAGAAAGAAAAAAGAGAAAAGAGGAAAGACTGATAAAAAAAACGCTGTAAACATTCGAGTTACAGCGTTTTGTATTTTTTTAATCAAATAAATTCAAAAACTTATTTCTTCTTTATAAACTTAGCATTGATAAATTCCCAAACCATTGGTAACAAAGAAATACCAATAATACCGAAAATTACGGTTTCAAAGTTTTCTTTTACAATAGGAATATTTCCGAAGAAGTAGCCCAAAAGCGTTAATCCGAAAACCCAAACAAACGCTCCGATGATATTGTATCTGATAAACGTACTGTAATTCATCGACCCAATGCCTGCAACAAATGGTGCAAAAGTTCTTACAATCGGTACAAACCTCGCAATAATAATTGTTTTCGGTCCGTTTTTGTCGTAGAAAGCTTGGGTTTGTTCTATATATTTAGGATTTACCAATTGTTTATCTCTTATTTTCCAGTTCAGGATTTTCAGTCCGATATTCTTCCCAAGCGTGTAGTTTAGGCTATCTCCCAAAATAGCAGCAACTGTTAGCAATCCTAAAACTAACCAAAGATTTAGGCTGGCAGATTCGCCACCCGCACCTACAACTCCTGCACAAAATGTACCTGCTGCAAAAAGCAGAGAATCGCCAGGAAGAAACGGCATAACAACCAAACCTGTTTCTACAAAAATAATAAGGAAAAGGATAAGGTAAATCCATACGCCGTAATCTACAATCATTGTATGCAAATGCTGATCGAGATGTAAAAAGAAATCTAATGCGGTTTGTAACAGCTCCATAAATATTTATTTTCAGAAATGGCAAAAATACAGATAATAAAATTGCCATTAAAATTTAAACTGAAAAAAATCATAATCTTTTTTTCTCATTTATTAACATTTTAATCGAAATATAAAATTATTATCTATCTCATAGCTTATTACAAAATAATTTACAGAAATATATAAATTATTACAATTAAATTAATTACTTTTGTGAAAATTAGTTTCCATGTCATAAAAACAGGAAGCAGTGATAAACAAATTAATATAATCAAAAAAAACTATGAAGAAAAACTACATTGTAGCTTTATTATTAAGCTCTTTTTTTGCGTATTCGCAGGAAATTATTTTTTCGGAAGATTTCCAAGATGAGGAAAAAGTTCTTTCCACTTGGCGATATTCCGATGAGGACAGAGATGGTTTTATATGGAGTATCGTTTATGGGAGCAATTTCACATTACCCGCAGGTTTCGGAGATGAGAACAATTCGATGTTCGGTTCCACAGGCTACTCTACAATGCCAGGACACGTGGGTGCGACAGATCCCGATAACTTACTGATTAGCCCACTGATAGAATTGCCTGCCGATAGAGATTGTATTTTGGAATACAAAATAGGAAATTATTATGAATACTTTGGTATGGATAACAATTATCAATTATTCATTATAGAAGAGGATGAGGATTATTTCCCGACATTAGAACCCATTACACAAAGAAACTTCAACGGAACACATATTGCTTTCGAGGAAAAAGTGGATTTATCGGCTTACAAAGGCAAAAAAATCCATTTGTTTTTCCGACACCACAATTCGTTTTTCCAATGGTATTTGCTCTTGGATGATATTGTAATCAAAACAAAAGAAGACCTTTCTACAACTGAAAACAATGCTATTGGAAAAGGACAAATCTATCCAAACCCAACTTCTGACATTCTAAATTTAGACGGTTTTGAAGGAATGAAATCTTACCAAATTTTGGATATGAATTCCCGACAAATTGAAGAAGGAAAAGCAACCAACAACATCAATGTCGAAAAACTTCCTATCGGTGTTTATTACCTTTTAGTAAACGATAAAGAAGGACAAAAATCCTTTAAATTCATAAAAAAATAACCTGAGAAATGAAAAAAATTCTATTATTAATCATATTGCAATTTTCCGTAGTTTTATTTGCACAAAACTATTGGCAACCAGCAACTTCCTCACTTAAAAAAGATAATAACGAAAGATATTATCATTTGGATATTAAGTCTTTACATAAAAAATTAATCTCCGCTGAAACCTCAAAATCGGATATGTTAATTGATGTTCCGAATTTGGACGGAAGTATGGAACAATACAAAATCCAAAGTTTTCCTGTGGTAGATGAGGCTTTGGCAAAACGCTACCAACTTGGTTCTTACACAGGAATTTCCGTGAAGAATCCACAGAAAACCATACGTTTCAGTATCTCGCCCAACCAATTTCAATCCACAGTGAGAAATGCGGGCGTTTTGGAATTTATAACTCCCGAACTAAATTCCAATCTATACAAAGTTCATCCGAAAACAAAGAAAACCAACAACGGAAAACCTTTTGAATGTTCTACAACCGAACCAAAAGCCCAAAAAACCACGATGGACAAAATGTTTTTGGAAGGAAATAAAAAAACAAACGATGGATTATTTAGACTGATTTCTTCTGATAAAAAATACAGAACCTTGCGAATTGCAATTTCCGTAACAGGCGAATACACCAACTATTTTGGAGGTGTAGATGAAGCCTTAGGACAAATAAATGCAACATTAACGAGAGTAAATTCCGTTTTTGAAAACGATTTCGGCTTACATTTAATAATGATAAATGCTCCCGAACTTATTTTTGATGATGCCACAACCGACCCTTATTCCAACGCAGGAAATGGCGGAAATACAGCTTGGGCAATGGAATTGCAAAAAACATTAACCGCAACTGTGGGCGAAGAAAATTACGACCTTGGGCATCTATTTGCCGCATCAGGCGGAGGTGGAAATGCAAGCTGTATCGGATGCGTTTGTACAAGTCCAGAATTAGACGAAAACGGCATCCCAACAGGAACGGGAAAAGGCTCGGCTTACACTTCTCCCGCTGATGGAATCCCAATGGGTGACACTTTCGATATAGATTTTGTAGCACACGAACTTGGACATCAGGTTGGTGCCAATCATACTTTTTCTCACGCTTTGGAATATACGGGCGTGCAAATAGAACCAGGTTCAGGCTCTACAATTATGGGTTATGCAGGCGTTACAAGTGCCAATGTGCAACAACATTCCGACCCGTATTTCAGCGTAGCGAGTATTGACCAAGTTCTTAAAAATCTGCAAAAAGTAACCTGCGACCAAGAACTTAATATCGAAAATAATCCTCCGCAAATAGAAGCTCTGCCTACAACTTATATCCCGAAAGGAACTGCTTTTATCCTTACGGCAGAGGCAAGCGATGCGGAAAACAACCCTATTACATACAGTTGGGAACAGAATAACAATGCCCAATTTTACACCGTAACGAAAATAACGGGAGAAGAAGTTTATGGCCCGATGATAAGAACTTTGCCTCCAACTACGGAGAACAAAAGATATATCCCAAAATTCTCTTCTGTTTTAGATGGGAAACTTACCGTTGCCGAAGATTGGGAATCTGCACCGATGAATGCAAGAATACTTAGTTTCAGAGTTTTGGTGAGAGATAATAATCCGAATGTAGGACAAGCACAAATCAGCTATGAAGATATGGATATTGTGGTTGGAGAAGATGGTCCTTTTAACATCGAAAAAAAGCAACTATATTACACCAATTTGGATACACCTCTGAAATGGAATGTCGCTAAAACCAACGAAACCCCGTATAACGTAAACAATGTAATGATAGATTACACAGCAGATAACGGCACAACTTGGCATACGCTATTTACCTCAACTGCGAATGATGGGGAGGAAAATGTGCGTTTCCCTGAGGAATTCATTAATAAAGAAATAAAAATAAGAATTTCGGCAATCGGCAATATTTTCTACACCATTAGTGAAAAAGCATTGGTTGTCTCAACTGAACCATGTAGCGATAAAGCGGTAGAAAATTTAACCATCGAAGTGAAAAATGAAACCGCCTACATCGATTGGAGAACTTATGAAAACGCCAAATATGTCCTTAGATATAAAAGAAAAACCGATAGCAATTGGACGGAAGTAGAAACCGAAAATCCAAACTACGAACTTAGCGGATTGCTTCTGATAGATGAGGCAATGTACGAACTGCAAGTGGCACAACTTTGTTCTGGAACAAGAGGAAACTTTTCGCCTTCGGTGGAGTTTATGATTCCTGGCAAAAATTATTGCACATTGGTTTCGGAGAATGCTACTTTGGAGTATATTTCCAACATTACAGTAAATGAGATGGTTAATAATTCTTTGGGCAAAGGTTACAGCGATTTTACAAAAGATAACGACAAAGTAATTTATCTGAAAAAAGGAAGCACAAACAACCGACTTTCCATAACTGTAACTTATCCGGGTGAAGAAGATTACTACGAAACACTAAGTGCTTGGATAGATTTTAACAGAGATGGCGTAATGTCCGAAGAGGAAAGAATTGTTACGGATTTCATTCCCGATCCATCCAACGGAAATGTGGGAAGCGTAACGAGAAATTATACTTTCAATGTTCCTTCCGATGCCTTTACTGGCGAACAATCTCTGAGAATGCGTGTTGCACTGAGAGTTGGTCCATCTATCAATTCCGTTCCGGAAAGTTCTTGTTTTGGAACTTTAAAATTTACAACAGACACCAAAAACACCTTCCGATACGGAGAAGTGGAAGACTACAAAGTTATCATTAGCGAAGATACTCCACCCGATGGATTTAAAAGTACAACCCGCTGGGTTACAGGTGTAAATATCCCCGAAAGCACAGACAAAACTGAGTTTACTTGGCAACAAGGACAAGGCTGGTACGATGTGGATAAATTGGAAGCCGATTTGGGACTTAACGGTATAGATGCCAATATGTGTTGGGCAGCAGCGGCATCTAATATGTTGCATTGGTGGACATTCATTAATAAAGATAATATTGCCAAATACGAAACTGTTTCGGGTAAGCCGTGGAGAGGTCCTGTGGAATACAACCACTCTCATAGTTCGGATATTTATAATAAAATGAGAAATGGACAAAGTAAAAGTGGCGGACACACCGCTCAACTGCTGAACCTATATCTATTAGGAGCACAATATTATGGTTATAATTATCGTGAAGAAATAGAAAAAGAAGACCTTTTGAAAACAAAAATAGAAAATGGTGAAGCAGGTTTTGCCATTCCTATAATGGGCGAAAAACCAATTTGCTTGGTAAAAAGATATGGTAGTATCCGCCATATTCCATTGAAAAAAGACGTATTTAATACGGCAATAAAAGAGGCTTTTACCGAAAAAAGAGCGATAGGAATGTCTATCCCAGGACACGCTATGAATATTTGGGGAGCCGATTTTGATGAAAATGAAGAAGTAACCCACCTCTACATCGTAGATAATAACACGAACGAAAATAAAATGCTGAAAATTCGCATCGGCTATTCTGGTGATAATACCTATATGCCGAATAGCGTTGGTAGTATGACCATTGCCATCAACCAACTTACAACACTGGATTTAGGCGAAGATTTGTGGCAGAAATATTTTGCAGGAAACTAAAATTATCAAAATTCCTACAAAACAAAAACCTCTGAAATTTTTCGGAGGTTTTTTCTCTTTCATAAAAAAGTTATTCGGACTTCTATCAATATTTTAAAGTCTGTCATAAATTCCTTTAAATAAAAATTAATAAAATTTTAACAAATTAAATTTTGCACAATTAAATTTTTTATTACCTTTGCAAAGTAATTTTTATTAAAAAAATGTCCGAACAGCTGAAATTATCCAACCAAGTTTGTTTCCCAATTTATGCTTTTGCAAAAGAATTGGTAAACCATTATCGCCCTTTGCTGAGCGAGTTAGGACTCACTTATCCGCAATATTTGGTAATGTTGGTGCTTTGGGAAAACAACGTGCAAAGCGTAAACCAAATCGGTGAAAAATTATCTTTGGACAGCGGAACGCTCACTCCACTTTTGAAACGTTTGGAACAGAAAAATTACATCACAAGAGAACGGGCTAAAAATGATGAAAGAGTGGTAAATATATCATTAACAGAAACAGGAAACGAACTGAAATCTGAAGCCGAAAAAATACCTGAAAATCTATTGGGTAAAATGAATATTCCGATGGAAGATTTAGTAACATTGAAAAAAATAATCAACAAAATTTTAAATCAGTAAATATTATGAAAACATTGTACAGCATTGCCGCAACGGCAAACGGAGGACGAAACGGAAACGTGAAAAGCGAAAACAACGTCCTAAATTTAGAAGTAAGAATGCCAAAAGCTATGGGCGGACAAAATGACGATTTTGCCAATCCCGAAATGCTTTTCGCAGCAGGATATTCCGCTTGTTTTGATAGTGCTTTGAACTTGGTCATCAGACAGGAAAAAGTGAAAACAGGCGAAACAACCGTAACGGCAAAAGTGGGAATAGGACAAATAGAAAATGGTGGATTTGGTTTGGAAGTAGATCTGCACGCCAACATTCATGGTGTAAGTCTGGAAGAAGCACAAAACCTGATAGAAAAAGCCCACCAAGTTTGCCCATATTCCAACGCAACGAGAGGAAATATCGAGGTGAGATTAACGGTATCTAACAACTAAAAAAATGGAGATTTTAGCGATTATATTCACGCTTATAGTTGCGGTGGAACATTTGTATATCCTTTGGATAGAGATGTTTGCGTGGGAAACCACAGGCAAAAAAGTATTCGGCGGTTCTCTGCCACACGAGTTGTTTCCTGCGACTAAAAAATTAGCCGCCAACCAAGGTCTTTATAATGGATTTTTGGCTGCGGGATTGCTTTGGTCTTTCTTCATAGAAAATGCAGAATGGTCGTTTAATATTCGTGTGTTTTTTCTCGCATGTGTGATTACAGCTGCGGTTTACGGAGCGATTACGGCATCTAAAAGTATCTTGATTAAACAAGGTTTGCCCGCAATTTTAGCATTAATCTTCGTTTTGATTGCTCATTGTAATTAATAATTAAGAAGTAATAATTAACAATTAAATGATTATCCTTTATCAAATATCATTAGTTTATTAAAATAAAAAAACTTATGTCATTAATAGAAAATCTAAATTGGAGACATGCCGTAAAGGCGTATAAACCAAACGAAAAGTAAGCCAAGAACATATCGATAAAATTGTGGAAGCTGCCAGATTAGCACCTACATCTTCGGGATTGCAACCCTTCAAAGTTTTGGTTATCGAAAACCAAGAAATAAAAGAAAAATTGGTTGCTGGTGCTTTAAATCCTGATTGTATGAGAGATTGTTCGCACATTATTGTTTTTGCAGCGTGGGACAGATATACGGAGGAAAGGATAGATAAAGTTTACGATTTTACCACAGATGAAAGAGGTTTGCCAAGAGGACGGTTCGGAGAATATACCGATAAACTGAAATCGATATATATGAACCAAGAAGCTGATG
>JAUNTR010000199.1 GCA_030538575.1 Cruoricaptor ignavus
TCCACCGTAAACACTTCCCACAGAGTTTTTTTGATACAAATCATAACCATATTCCTCAATAGGCTGAAAAACACCTTTACTTTTTTTCACATCTCTGCCATAGTTTACAAAGAAATTATTTTGAGCTCCTGCGTACAGACTGACTTCAAATTTCGATTGTTGCGAAAAAGCAAAATTGCCCACAAACAACATCGTAAAAAGGATTATTTTTTTCATTAGATTTAATTTTAAAGATTTAATGTATTTCTTATTCTAAGGCTTCGATAGGTTCAGCTTGAGGGGTAATTTAGATTAAAGGAGCTAAAAAGAAGCAAAGACTTCATTTAGCTCCTTTGTTATTATTTATTTCAAAATATATCTTACTCCGAAAAAACCACGAATATAAAACTCGCTCAAATCCCATTCGTAGATAGGATTCATCTCTATATTCAAAGAGAGATTTTTAAGGTTTTCCAGCGGTTTTATTGCAACTCCAACAGGCAATATAAAACCATTGGTAGAGTTAGATACCAAAACACCTGCACCTACATAAGCATCGTAATTATTTGCCCTTACAAAATTGTAATTGGCTGTAAACTCGGGGACTATATTATCTATTTTCGTGTCGGAATAGACCCGAGCTTCTGCCCAAATCTTATCACTAAACTGATAACCAATCCCAAATTTCACATTATTAGCATTGCCATAAAATGCCGTACTTAGCTGTGCTTGTACAATCGTACCTAACAGTAAAAACAGAAGTGCATAAATAATTGGATTTTTCATTTTTAATTGATTATTTAATTATAATATTAAAGAGACGTATAGTCATGTACAAAAAAGAAGTCAAAATAACCAACAGTTCTAACTGAATATTTTGTATTTTGATATGAATATGTTTCATTGCTATACTCTGCACCATCTACAATAGATGTCAAAACATGTACTCTATCTAACTCTTTATTTCCCCTAAAATTAGCTTTATCTTGTGCAGAAACTTTATGATTAGTACTAAGAGTTGTCGTTGGTGTAAAATTTCCTTGTGCATCAATTGCCACTTTAGTATTAACACTAATCTCTGAATCTCCAGCATTTTTTGCTAAACTCCATACAATCATTTGTTGTGTTGCTTTCGCTTTATGCCAATTAGGATCCCATAAAATATTAACATCTTTCCACCTGTCATTTCTCAAATCCCTTGCGGAAATACTAAAACTAAAATAATAAGCACCTGGCAAAGCCGTTAAACTTCCGTTTGGATTTACTGATACATCAGACCCTACTTTAGCTATTTTCATTCTCAATGCTTTTGAAAGAGTCCTTTTCCATTTTGTACCTCTAACCCTAATTTTAGGAATGAATGTTGTTAACAAATGATTTTCAGTAAAACCGTTCGGATTAACATTATAATTCAGTCGTATTTTTGGATTCGATGCAGGTGGCGGTTGCGTACCATAACCTGGTGGCAATCCACCATAGTTTCCATCATCTGGATTTAACAAAAATTCCTCACCCCCTATACTGTAACGAACCATTTCGCCCAAATAATCATTATCTATCGGAATCAAAGCTACAGAAGGGTTATGATACAAATAATCATCATCAATACTATCAACAAATCTTTCTCCATAATCACTAAACTTCACTCCTTCGTGGACAGAGTTTAAATTATAATCCTCATAAGTAACAGTATATGAATCCACTTCTTCCCAATTGTGATTTTCTTCATAAGGAAAATATAATTCCAAATTACTATCAGCAATAAAATTCAAAAGGCTATTATTCCCTGTTTTTGACGTTACATCACCACTAATTTTTTTATCAATTTCTGGATAATCTTCCTTATTAGCAACAAAAACCTTTATCAAACTTTCTTTAAAGTCATCCAAAGAGGAATCCGCTTTCTTATGGCTGACTTCAGCTAACGACGACAACTTTGACTTTTCATATTGGGTAATTTTAGAGTTTTGCCCAAGTAATAATGCTAAACTAATGGAATTGCCGTAATCATCAATTTCATTAATTTTATGAATAATAGCGTTTCTACTCTCTTTATCCTTGAGAACCTCACCAACCAATTTTGATAACTCCTCCATTTCCTTTTGTTTCTGTAAACTTAAAATCTTTTCAGATATCTGCTCCTCACTATTCACTGACTCACTTCTACACGCATTTAGCGATAATAATGCAATCCCTAAGATTGCCATACTTTTAATGTTTTTCATTAGACTTAATTTTTTTTAATTAAAGGTTTCGGTTAATGCATTAGACCTTTCCAAATATATTTATTTTTGGATAATAAAAAAATTCTCCCTATTTTTGGGCAAGAAATTCAGCGGAAAAAATGCAGGAAAAACGGAAAAAATGACAAAACAGCGGAAAAAACCCACCATAATCTACTGATTAACAATTGGAAAAAAAATTCTGAGCAATTTTCCTTTAAAAACTAAAAAAACAATGATTTTTATAGAAAAAAATACCATAAATCACTTGAAAACCTTTCTGTTTTTCATCCTTTTTGGGGTGCCAACTTGCCTTTTAGCAGAAGAGTTTTCCTATGAACAACTGTACAAAGAGATTCTTGCCAACAGACATCGCACAGAATTTGCCCGCCAAAAATCCCTACAATATGTAGAAAAAGCCAAGCGGGAGAACAACAAAGAAGAGCTGTTTACCGCCTACGAACTACTCGCAAGATTTGCACCCAATGACCAAAGAACAAAATACGGGGACAGCCTTATCTTTGTAGCCACACAACTAAAAGACAAAGAAAGAATTGGTATCGCTTACATTTCTTCCTCCGAAGTGTTAGAGGATTTGGGCAACTTTTCAGGAGCGTTAGACCATACTTTAACCGCATTAAAATACTTTGAAAATCAGAAAGATAAATTCAATTTATCGGTTGCAAAATACAGTATTGGCAATATAAAAAACTATCTGCAAGATTACGATGGGGCAAAAATTTATTTGGATGAAGCCGTATCTTTTTTCCGCAAAAACAGCGACCAAACTGATGATGTAACCAACGAATATTACATCTATGCATTAATTGCTCTGATAGACGTAGAAACCAAGATTGCACATTACAAAACTGCAAATCAATTAATTACAGAAGGAAAAAACTTTACGCAAAAGAATAAACATTTCAGTATCTATCAGCCTTATTTTACTTCAGCAGAAGGTGTAAATTTCTACAGGCAGAAAAAATACCAAGAAGCAATACCAAAACTGAAAGAAGCATTAACCAACTATACCGAAGATTTTTCGCACCCCGATGACCACTTTTATCTCGGGATGAGCTATTGGAACATCGGTGATAAAGAAAATGCGATAACCCACCTGAAAGCCGTAGAAAATTCGGAAGAGCAAAGTACAGTTTTTCGCCCTGCAATAGAAAACCTAATGAACTATTATAAAGAAAAAGGTGATGAAAAAATGCAACTTTACTACGCTGAAAAATTGGTAGCTTTGGACAAAAAAATAAATGAAGACCAGCAAAAAGCCAATGTTGCGATGACCAAAAAAGACGATAACCCAAACTCCAAAAAAAGCAACATTATCGGTGCAAAATATATGAAAACCGTAGGATTTTCCATTGGTATAGGATTATTGGGGTTGCTGACTTTCTTTCTTATGAAAAAAAGAAAAACTAAAGAAAATACAACCGATACCGAACAAAACGAAACTACACAAGAACCCGATATAGACTACAATGCGTACAAACCAATACACCCAAAAACGGTAAAAAAACTACTGAAAAATCTATCTGACTTTGAAGTTAAAAAAGGATTTACCGAACGCCATTTGAAACTAAACACCTTAGCAGAACGATTGGGAACTAATGAAAAATACCTTTCTAAAATTATAAAAACAAAATACAACAAAAACTTTCACGATTATATTACCGATTTGCGATGGGATTATTTGCGAATTTTAAAATCTGAAAACCCGAACCTCATCACTGAAAAAACACCAATCGAACTCGCCGAATGGCTCGGTTTTCCCGATGCTACAATTTTTGAAAAAGAATACGAAAAGCAACAAGATTTATAAATTCCTCGGCTTTTTCGGGAAAATAATCTAAAATATTCTGATGTATTTTCACCTTTTATTTAATGAAAATCTTCAAAAAAAAGTGTAACTTCGGAGTTCCAAAAAAAGTAAAATAA
>JAUNTR010000200.1 GCA_030538575.1 Cruoricaptor ignavus
TAATTCCACCAAAAAGAGTGCGTTACCTTTCCGAAATTGTGGAAAACAACAAACAGTACGATAAAGATGTAGAACATCAGGCACTCATTGCCAAGAAAATGTACTTGATTGACGGAGCAAAAGTTTTGATTGATGACGATCAGCACACTCACGACAAATTGGAAAAAGTTTTCCTAAAAACCAAAAAAGAACTCACCGAAGAAAACACCGTATTTTTGCACGGCTGGCATCAGTTCAAAGAAGATATGAATGCCGACACTTATTCTTACTTTGTGCGTGGAAAAGAAATAAAAGTAGACACCAAATCCGAAAGTTTATCGGGACTAAAAATTCCAAAAATTGCCTTACCAAAATTCCAAGATTGGGGCGATCTCATCCGTTGGAAAGGACAGGAAAATGTACCTGGGCAATTCCCATTCACGGCAGGAATTTATCCTTTTAAAAGAACTGGAGAAGACCCAACAAGAATGTTTGCCGGAGAAGGCGGCCCCGAAAGAACCAACCGAAGATTCCATTATGTTTCTGCGGAAATGCCCGCCAAAAGACTTTCTACGGCTTTTGATAGTGTAACGCTTTACGGACAAGACCCCGCACTTCCGCCCGATATTTACGGAAAAATTGGGAACGCTGGTGTTTCCATCGCAACTTTGGACGATGCCAAAAAACTGTATTCCGGTTTTGATTTAATCAATGCTTTAACCTCGGTTTCTATGACGATTAATGGCCCTGCACCAATGTTGCTTTCTTTCTTTATGAATGCTGCGATTGACCAAAATTGTGAGAAATATATTTTTGAGGCTGAGGAAGAGGTTAAGGCAAAGTTATTGGATAAAGTTGAAGCAAAGCTTAAAGAAAAATATGATGACAAAGGACTGAAACGACCGTCGTACAACGGCGATCTTCCGCCTTCCAATAATGGTTTAGGATTAAAACTTTTGGGAATTACGGGAGATGAAGTTTTGGATGCCGATGTTTATGCCAAAATAAAATCCGAAACCATTGCTACTGTTCGTGGAACGGTACAAGCCGATATTTTGAAGGAAGACCAAGCCCAAAATACTTGTATTTTCTCTACCGAATTTGCTTTGAGATTAATGGGAGATGTTCAGGAATATTTTATTAATAATAAAGTAAGAAATTTCTACTCGGTTTCTATTTCGGGTTATCATATTGCGGAAGCGGGTGCTAATCCTATTTCTCAGTTGGCATTTACACTCGCCAATGGTTTCACTTATGTGGAATATTACTTATCGAGAGGAATGGACATTAATGCTTTTGCACCAAACTTATCCTTCTTTTTCTCCAACGGAATCGATCCGGAATATGCGGTAATCGGAAGAGTTGCCAGAAGAATTTGGGCGAAAGCCATGAAACTGAAATACGGTGCAGACGAGCGTTCGCAAATGCTGAAATACCACATCCAAACTTCGGGGCGTTCGCTTCACGCTCAGGAAATTGATTTTAATGACATCCGAACAACGCTACAAGCATTATATGCCATCTACGACAACTGTAACTCCTTGCATACCAATGCTTACGATGAAGCCATTACCACTCCTACTGAAGAATCAGTAAGAAGAGCCATGGCAATACAACTCATCATTAATAAAGAATTGGGATTGGCGAAAAATGAAAATCCGCTGCAAGGTTCGTTTATTATTGAAGAACTGACAGATTTGGTGGAAGAAGCCGTTTACGCCGAGTTCGACAGAATTACCGAAAGAGGCGGCGTTCTCGGCGCAATGGAAACCATGTATCAGCGTTCTAAAATCCAAGAAGAATCGATGCACTACGAATGGCTGAAACATACGGGTGAATACCCAATTATCGGGGTGAATACTTTCCTTGGAAAAGACGGTTCGCCAACGGTAACTCCGGGAGAGGTTATTCGCTCAACAGAGGAGGAAAAGCAAGTGCAGATTTCTAATTTGGAGAATTTCCAAAATGCACATTCCGACAAGTCGGAAGAGGTTTTGGCACAACTGCAGAGAGCCGCCATTAACCAACAGAATTTATTTGAAGTGATGATGGAAGCCGGAAAATATTGTTCGCTCGGACAGATTACTACAGCTCTGTTTGAAGTTGGCGGAAAGTATAGACGGAATATGTAACCTAAAACAAACCTTCAAGGTTTTGGAAACCTTGAAGGTTTAAATAAACGAGTTTAGAATTTAATAATATGGAAAAGATAAAACTTGAACCTGGAAATTATTACCATATCTACAATCGTGGAAATAACCGACAAGATATTTTTTTCGAAAATGATAATTATGAGTTTTTCTTGCATCGGCTCAACCAATACATTACGCCTTTTTGTGATATTATTTCTTGGGTTTTACTAAGAAATCATTTCCATCTTTTAGTATATGTGAAAGAAAATATTGCGGTTGAAAAATTGGATTATACCGCAACAGAAATTCCCAAAAAAGTGGAAGTTCATTTACAATTTGGGCATTTCTTCAATTCCTACGCAAAAGCCATCAATAAACGATACAAAAGAACCGGCAGTTTATTCGAGAAAAATTTTGAACGCATTCTCGTTACACATCCGGAGTATTTTAAAAATTTAATTCACTACATCCATCATAATCCTGTAAATCACGGTTTTGCAGAATTTGTTTGGGATTATCCTTGGAGTTCTTATGAAAGCGTTATTTCTCACAAACCAACAAAACTGAACCGTGAGTTCGTTTTGAAATTATTCCAAAACAGTGAAGCGTTCCAACTTTATCATAAAGAATCACAAGACTACGACGATATTAAAGAATTACTGATTGAATGACTAAACTTAAAAAACATACTTTGAAACCAAACCTTCAAGGTTTTGGAAACCTTGAAGGTTTATTAATCAAAAAGATGCAAAAACAGCTACTACTTATTTTACTATGTTTATCAGTGTGTTCCTGCAAATCCGAAGCAGACAAAACTGAGGAGCGACAAGCGATTATTGATAGCACGATTGTTTCGTTTCAGAAAAAATTATTTTCGGCACAAATAGATTCCATTTTTTCTGAGAAGAAATTTAATGGCAATATTTCTATTTCGCAAAACGGCGAAATTCTTTATCAGAAAGAAAATGGTTTTGCTGATTTCAAACAAAAATCCAAACTCGATTCCGCTACTGTTTTTGCGATTGCATCGGTGAGCAAACAGTTTACTGCAAGTTTAATTTTATTAAAACAAGAAGAAGGAAAACTGAATGTGAATGATCTCGCATCAAAATATCTTGCAGATTTTCAAAAACCAAAATTCGATAAAATCACAATTCATCAGTTATTAACTCACACTTCGGGACTGAATGATTTTGGCGAAAATCTACAATTTGAAAGCGGAAGCAATCACAGTTATTCCAACAAAGGGTACAATTATCTTGGCGAAATTGTGGCGAAAGTTTCTGGGAAATCATTTGATGAACATGTGATGGAACTCTTCCAAAAAGCCGAAATGAAGAACTCGTTTACCGCATCCAATTTTAATGGGAAAAATTTTGGTTCGGCAAATATTGGCTCAATTACCAACGCTCAACTTGTGGAAAATATGCCGAAACGATTGGCAGAAAAAACCATCGGAACCGCAGCTGGAGGATTGCTATCCACGATTTCGGATTTACACAAATGGAACCATGCACTGTATTCGGGCAAAATCTTGAACGAGGAATCTTTGCTTCAATTCAAAAAAAATTATGTAACGAGAGAACATTATATTCTTGAAAATGTGGGCTACGGTTACGGTATTATGATGAACCAGGGGAAACCCGAATCTTACTTTCATACGGGTTATGTGAAAGGTGCTCCTTCCCTTTTAATTTTTTATCCGAAAACCAATACATCGGTGGTTATTTTGTCCAATTTCGCTAATGAAAGTTTGGGAAAAGAATCTATTTTCGCTCCTCATAAAAGGGTAAAAGAAGCCACAGACTTGGTGGAAAATGCCGTTGTAGAACTGAAATCGGAAATAATGAAACCAACGAAAAATTAAAGACTCGGTTTCGATGTGTTGATTTTCGGTGAGCATTTCAAGAAATTTTTAGGAATGGTTTTATTTTATGGTATTCTTTTGTGAAATTATAAACCGCAAAAATTCCTGCATAAGCCAAAATATTGTAGCCTAAAAAACCTACCAAATGCT
>JAUNTR010000201.1 GCA_030538575.1 Cruoricaptor ignavus
CCGCATTCCAAGAATTTTTTGAAATCCTCTTTCGGCATATATCCCGACACAGGCGTATTGATGACTTCGCCATTTGGCGTAACCAAAACATAGTGCGGTTGCGAATTATTATTGAAATTCACTTGCTGGAACATACTCCATTTATCACCAATGGTTTTTATCTTTTTCATTTGTCCGTTACCCATATCTATTCGGGTTTGCTCCGTTTCGGGTAAGGCTTCCTTATCATCTACATAAAGTGATGCCAGTATAACATCATTTTGTAAGATTGGTAAAATATCGGGTTCTGTCCAAACAAATTCTTCCATTTTACGGCAGTTTTCGCAACCATAACCTGTGAAATCTATCAAAATTGGTTTATCTACTTTTTGAGCCAATTCTACTGCTTTATAGTAATCGTGTTCGGGGTGCATTCCCAAAATGCCATCTTTTTCATCGTGGAAATAACTCACATTTATCGGTGGCAAAATCCCTGAAAGCATTTGCAGTTTCGGTCTTTCAGCAGGAATTAATCCTTGTATTAAATAAACTAAAAATCCAATTCCTAATACACCGAATAGTTTCCTACCGAGCGATATTTTCGGTTTTTTATCATCGTGAGGAAATCTTATCAATCCGAATAAATAAAGCACCAAACCAATGGTAATAATAATCCAAAGTCCGATGAAAAGTTCTCTTTTCAAGAAGAAAGTTTTGGATACCAAATCAGCTTTCGATAAAAACTTCAATGCCAAAGCCAATTCTATAAAACCAAGTACGACTTTCACGGTATTCATCCATCCGCCAGATTTTGGTAAACTTTGCAACGCTTGTGGGAACAATGCCAACAAACCGAAAACAATTGCCCAAGACAACCCAAATCCTGCCAAAGCAAAAGTGAGGAGCATTGGCACGTCAGACGAGCCTGTAACGGCACTTCCCAGCAAACTTCCTAAAATTGGTCCTGTACAAGAAAACGACACGATAACCAACGTAAGTGCCATAAAGAAAATCCCGATTAATCCACCTGCTTCCTCCGCTTTTGATGATTTGTTGGCAATGGAACTTGGCAACGTAATATCGTAGTAACCGAAGAAACTCCCTGCAAAGAAAATAAAGATGGCGAAAAAGAATAAATTAAGCCAAACCGAAGTGGAAATTTCATTGAAAATATTCCCCGCAATTCCATCGATAATATGAAACGGAACGGAAAGTAAAACGAAGATTAAAAGAATGAAAAAACCATAAAGCATCGCATCTCTTTTGCCTTTTGCTTTGTCCTTAGAACCTTTGGTGAAAAAGGAAACCGTAAGCGGAATCATCGGGAAAACGCAAGGTGTGAGCAATGCGATTAGCCCACCAATAAAGCCAAGGAAAAGATAAGTCCAAAAGTTTTCGTTTCGGGTTTCTTTTGCCATTCCGCAATCGGTTAGCGGATTTTCAAAATCCAAAGATTCTACTTTTATATTTTTTGGGTCTAATTTTGTGGTTGCTATTATTCCATTTTCATTGGGAATTATAGCGGTAGAATCTGCCGTTGAAACAACAGTTTCCTCAATTTTTTCTACGGTTGTTTCTTCCGTTTTTTCGGGTTCGGTTGCAGTTGTTGTTTCTTTGGCAGAAGACGTTACGGCTTTCTCGAATTCCAAAGTATTTGGGGCAAGACAAACCCTGTCGTTACACGTTTGATAGGTAATTTCTACTACGGCAGTTCCCGATTTTTTTTGGTCTTTTAGTTTGAATTTTCTTTTGAATTTTGCCGAGTTGGAATAATACACAATCTGTGCTCCGAAGGCTTCCGAAAACTCTTCGTGTTTTTTGCCGACTTCCACCATTCCACCAACGGATTGTATGTTTTCTCCGCTAATGAGCATTTCCGTAGGAATTCCCGAATCGGGCGGTAAATCTTTGGAATAGATGTGCCAACCGCTTTCCATAGTTGCAGTAAGTACGGCTTCGTATAAATTTTCGCCAACAGAATTTACCTCGTAGCGAAATTTTACAGGATCTTTTATTTGTGCGAAAATCCCTGTGGATAAAACCATCAATATCAGGGAAAACCAGTTTCTAAATTTCATTGTTGTATTCTCTTTCTTCTGTTATCTTTTCTCTTTGTTCTTTGTTCTTTCCTCTCTTAAACCAAAAACTTTATAGCGTCTTTTGTATTCTGTGTTTTGGCATATCTTCGGTCTTGTCGATATGGGATAATTCCCAAAATTTCGTCATCATCATCACACAAAATCCAAATTTTTGATTTTGCTAAAATAGACAATTTTTTGTCTTTAAAAAACTTGGCGACTTTCTTTTTGCCGTTCATTCCCATTGGGTAGAAAATATCGCCTTCTTTTTTGTGTCTTATTTTCAGTGGAAATTTTATTTTTCCTCGGTCAAAAAACCATTCGCAATTCCCGATTTCGAGGATTTCTTTGCAAATAGATTTTGGGATTAAAATATGGTTTTCCTCATCCATTTCCAACGATAATTCCTCATTATTGTTTTTTTCTATAATATTATCTTTAAAAATCAATTCATTGCGATTAATGAGCAATTGGTAGTTTTCACTATAAAAAGAGCGTCCCGTTTCCGCCGAAAATATTTTTTGGATTTCATTATCATTATCAAAGCCAAAAGATTTCAAAATTTCAAATTTCACCAAATCGGGTTCTTGTTCCAGTTTAGTTTTATCGATGATGGATAAATCTTCTTTTTTTATAATTAATGATTTAGAAATCCGCTCTATTTCTCTATCTTTAAAATCTTGATTTTCAGATAAAATATCTCTGCTTTTTTTGAAGTTTTCCAAAAAATCAGGATTGAGTTCTTGCAGTTTCGGTACAATTTCGTTTCGGATTTTATTCCTCAGATAATCATTTTTTTTATTGCTTTTATCTTCTCGAAATGCGATATTTTCTTCTTTTGCAAAACGGTAAATTTCCTCTTTCGGGAAATCCAAAAGTGGTCGCAAAATTTGGTTTTTATTTTTCGGCATTCCACTGAGTCCACGCATTCCCGAACCTCGTGAAAGGTTGATGAGAAAGGTTTCCAATTCATCATTCAGATGATGCGCTGTAACTAAAAAATCCAATTTCTCGGAACTTAATTTTTCTTTAAAAAATCGATAACGCAAATCTCTCGCCCAAAGTTGTATAGAATTTTCGGGCTTTTCATCTCTCTCAGAAACTTCGTAAAGATGGAGTTTTACGTTGTGTTTTTTGCAAAAATTTTGCACTAATGTTTGGTCGTCGTCCGAATCTTGCCCACGCAGTTTATAATTAATGTGAGCCAACTGAAAACTTAATCCACTTTTTTGAAACAAATCTGCCAAAACCATAGAATCTGCACCTCCGCTTACTGCTAATAGAAACGTGTGTTCCTCGGGCTTTGCAAGGAGTTTGGATAAGGATTGATGAAAAAGATTAAATGTTAAAATACTCACAAAAAACAATAATTCGTGCAAAGATACGCTAAGTTTTGAAAATGAATTTGTAAATTTGGTAATTCAAAAGTTTAATAAAAATTATGTTTATGAGAATAGGAAAAATGTTTGCCATATTGGGCGTTTCGTTGCTCTTGGCAAGTTGTGTCAGCCGAAAGGAGTTTGATGCACTTAATCTAAATTACAAACAAAGTTTGGAAAATCTCTCTGAAAGACAAAGAGAAATCCAAGATTTGAAATCGCAAAACACGGCTCTCAACAGTGAAAATAATTTGCTAAAAAGCCAACACGACGCTCTGAAATCTTCTTTGGATGCGTGTTTGGCAAATGCAGGGAAAGGTTCGGCTAATATTGATAAATTGATTGGCGAGATTAATGCTTCTAACAAATACATCAAACAACTGATTTCTACGAATGCGAAAAACGATAGTTTGAATTTGGCTTTGTCTAACAAGCTGAAACGTTCTTTGGATAATGTAACCGATGAAGATGTACAAGTAAAAGTATTGAAAGGTGTTGTAATGATTTCATTATCAGACAATATGCTTTACAAAACAGGCGAGTTTGCGGTTCAGCCAAAAGCCAGAGAAGTCTTAGGAAAAGTAGCTTCTGTGATTAATGATTACGATACTTATTCCGTTCTTATCGAAGGAAATACGGATAATGTTCCGCTAAATTCTACCAGCGTTCCTCGTGATAATTGGGATTT
>JAUNTR010000202.1 GCA_030538575.1 Cruoricaptor ignavus
AACGAAAAAACAACCATTATTTCAAGAACGTAAGCATAACGGCATTGCACACAACACTCAAATATACGCATAAAATTCATTCCTTCAAATTATTTCAAAAACTTATTTCTTGCTATGCATCAGATAATTACACATATTTGCATTTTATGACACAAAAAACACACAAACAAAAATCCCTGCCGGAAAACCATATTTCCCGTAGGGATTTTTTTCAACTTTTCTCAATAGATAAACCGAAAACATACATTTTTTGAGCGAATACAGGCAAAATACTCACAACAGCTGGGAGATTTTGTCGGTATTTCTACTCCATTCTTATTTTTTCAGTAGCGAAAATGCGTGTGTCCAACTTCCTTTGTTAAAGGCATAATGTATCCATACCAATCCGAATGCTTCCAAATAGAATGCTTCCGAGATATTGCCGTAATCAACGATGTCGTTCCAACCCCAACTTTTTGCAATGTCAGCAACTTTGTTTTTTGCTTCTTCATCGTTTCCTGCAATGAGTAAGGTAGGCTCTCCGTCTTCTCTTTTCGGATTGACAACGAGGTGCATACTCAACGTATTGAAAGCCTTTACAACTTTTGCTCCCGGTAAAAGGTTCTGAATTTGCTCGCCAAGTGAATTGCCGACCTTTCCTGTAAATACGGGCGGTAAAGCGGAAACCTCAATCGGGTTTGTAGTATCTACTATTACTTTGCCCGCAAAACTGTCTTTGTCTGCCAAAGAAATAGCGGACGCTACGGCATCGCCAAACGTAGCAAGAAAAATGATTTCTCCGAATTTTGCAGTATCGGCAAAAGTTCCCAACTGAATTTTTCCGTGTTGTGCCTGCCATTCTTTGTAGGGCGGCGTTCCCAAAATATCGGGTTCGGTTTTAGCCAATGTGCTTTCCACATTTCTTGTGCCTATCATTACTTCATTTCCTGCGGCCGCTAATTTCTCTGCGAGTATTCTTCCGGCCATTCCTGTTCCAAAAATTCCTATTTTCATATTGTTCCTATTTAATTTTTTGTCATTACTGATTTTCTGTATTAAATCCCTGCACCTCCGTCCACACCGTAGTCCGAACCTGTTACGAAACTTGCTTCATCGGAAGCAAGGAAAGCCACAACGGACGCCACTTCTTCGGGCTTGCCGAAGCGACCGAGCGGAACGGTACGCAACACATTTTCCCTGTGCTTTTGTGCTTCTTCTTCTGATAAATCCGTTTTATCGTAAATAGGTGTTTCAATCGGTCCGACACCTACCGAATTGACACGGATTCCGTCTTTTGCCAATTCTTTTGCCCAAACTTTGGTAAGCATATTTACGGCTGACTTACTTCCTGCATAAGTGGACATATTGCCCAATGGTCGTGATACAATGGCTGTTGAAATGTTTATCACGTTCCCTTTGGTTTCTTTGAGCATTGGCAAAGACTGTCTTGTCAAATCGAACAATCCGCGGACGTTTATATCAAATACGCTGTCGTACTCGTTCATATCCAATTCGGAAAACGGGGTTACAGGTGCTACACCCGCATTGTTTACCACAATATCCAATTTGCCGAACTTTCGTTTGATTTCTGACAGGATACGCTCGATTTCTTCGGTGCGTACTATATCTGCTACGATGTAAGAAATAGTGTCGTGCCGGTCCGATGCTTCTTTCAACGTACTTTCTGTACGCCCTACAATGATTACTTTGGCGTTTTCATCGGCAAGGCGTTTGGCAATGGCACGCCCGATACCTGTTCCGCCTCCTGTAACTATGGCTACTTTATTTTCCAATCTGTTGTTCATTGCTGTTTGGTTTTAGTAGTATTTTTCAACACTTAAATATACCACATTGTCAGCGTATTGCACAAGTGGCAATAGAGGGATAAGCTCTTTTGCTTTATTTTCGTCAATATCTTTGAAAACAAGGATTGCTCCTTTTGTTCCATTCAAAAATAAATGTTCCTGTATGCCGTCTTCTTTCCATTTGGCAACTACTGCCTGTTCTTTAGGCAAAAGTTCTTGCAGGTTTGGGATTTTGGTTAAATCCACGCTGATGTTTACGATTACTCTGTTCATTTTTTATATTATTTTAAATTATTTTTACACTAAAAATGGTTTTAAAATGCTATCGGTTTTATTGCCTTAAATTTCACAATGCAAATTTCCTTTGTTTTGCCCGACTTTGACTTATATGCACTACGGAATTGCTTACCATTTTTACTGATTTTGATTTTCAGATATGGTTCGGGAAAGTTTATGTGATACATTTGCAGTATAATTAATATAATTTGTCATGGTTCAGATATATCATATTGATACGATAAGCGAGTATGATGCCCTATATCATAAAGAAAACTTACACCCGTTAGTCAGCGTTGTTGACTTTACAGGGACTTATCCCGAAGTGTATGCTTCCAAAATGAATTTTGGATTTTACGCTGTGTTTTTAAAAGAAGTGCAATGCGGAGAGATTTACTATGGTAAGAGTAAATATGATTATAAGGACAAGACATTGGTGTTTTGGGCTCCGGGACAGGTCGTTAGCGTGATGCTCGAAGAAGGGCAACAGCCCAGCGGACTTGCTTTATTGTTCCACCCCGATTTAATCCGCGGAACACATTTAGGAAAACACATTGACGATTATGCTTTCTTTTCATACCAATCCAAAGAAGCGTTGCATCTTTCGGAAAGGGAACGTAATATTGTTTTGGACTGCTTCGATAAAATTAAGTACGAACTCGAACAAAGTACGGACAAGCACAGCAAAAAGCTGATTGCTTCCAACATTGAGTTGTTCCTCGATTACTGTCTGCGGTTCTATGACCGACAATTTATTACAAGAAGTGAGCTGAATACAGGTGTTTTAGAACAGTTTGGACATTTGCTGAACAATTATTTCCGTTCGGACAAACCGCAAACTATCGGCTTGCCTACAGTGGGTTATTTTGCTGAACAATTACATTTTTCTCCCAACTACTTTGGCGACCTTATAAAAAAGGAAACAGGTAAATCGGCACACGAATACATTCAGCTAAAAATAATGGATATAGCCAAAGAAAAGGTTTTAAACCCCAATTGTACCATTAGCGAAGTGGCTTATGAATTGGGCTTTAAATATCCTGCACATTTTACAAGGGCTTTCAAAAAAAGTACCGGTGTAAGCCCTACCGAATACAGGAATTTGATTTGATTTTTTAAAAATGCCTGTCTTTCTTCTTCATTCGATTGGCAAACTGTTCTTCCTCACGCTGGTGCGAGCGGACGCCCGTGCTAATAATGAGCCAACTGTTGCGACAGATAACTTTTTTGTAGCTTTGTAGGATTGGAATAAGACACTCTTATTTCTATCCATTTATACACTTTTTAATGAGCTTAATTGCCCAGTCGTAGTGGCTTGATGTTGCTGAAACCAAATATTGTCCTAACGATGTAGAGCCTGTCCAAGCGTATTTTTTCTTTTCAAAAAGTTCTTCATCGGTATGTTTGTTAATAATATTCTGGATTTTTTCGTGTGATTCGTTTAGGCGTTTTCGTATGTCGTCCAAGTCCGTGTTGCTGTATTGTTTTTGAATAGCTCTGTTGAGTTCGGGTGTCATTTTCCAAGTGTACCCTTTTGCCGGCATTTCGGGTTTGTCGCCTTTCATTCCCACACTATACCATTCCAAAAATATTAAATGCCAATGATACAAATGTCCTAAAACATCACGGATATTTCTATTCATATATTGCTTGGGAAACTCTTTGTCCAATTGCTCTGTCGGATAGTTTTTAAGCAAAGCCGTCAGTTTGTCATAGTTTTTTGAACTCAATTCTTCCAATTCAGATTTGTTTTTCGGTCTTGCCATTGCCGTTACTTTACAGTTCTGTTGTTATTTTTAGTGGTCGTTACGAGTTGTTTGTAACGGGAAAAGTATTGGCGAATAAATTGGAGGGAAAACTCAATTTAGCGAGAACGTAGCCGATGTGTTTTCACAGAAACTAAATTACGAAAAAAAAGCTGAATGTGAAACACATTCGGCGTTGAAAAGTGCAGAAACTTTCAACTTAGCCGTTAAATCGCTCTTTTGCCAACTGCTTGTTATGCGAGATTATTTTTTAATTTTTTATGGTTACATCACGAAGAAAGTCATTTAAACTTTCAG
>JAUNTR010000203.1 GCA_030538575.1 Cruoricaptor ignavus
TTTTTTTGCCTTTTTGGCTACAGTTGTTTCTCTATGGTTCTCTGCACAGAAATATGATAAAATACCTTTAATAGAGGACGTACAACCATACAACAAAACTTTTAGCATACAACCTTATGCAGATTTTCCCGATACAGAATGGGCTGATTTTGCAGATACTTCTTGGTACAATTCTACCGATACCGAATTTACTATAAACAATGCTGAGGAACTTGCTGGGCTGTCCAAATTGGTATCTGCTGGTAATTCTATGCAAGGAAAAACCTTTACGCTCTCTGCAAATATAGATTTGGGAGCACACCTTTGGAGTCCAATTGGTCGCAACGTTCAAACTCCGTTTTCGGGTAGTTTTGATGGTAATGAAAAAACGATTTCTAACCTTTACATCAATAAAAGTGAAAGTGATTTTGTAGGATTATTTGGTCAGTTTTTTAATGCCAGTCTTAAAAATCTTACGATTGATAATGCCATCGTAAATGGTAGAGATACTGTGGGAACTTTTGTAGGAAACCTTTCTACAAATAGCACAATAGAAAATTGCCACGCTAAAAATACCAAAGTAGCAGCGGATGATGGGAGAGGATATAATGCAGGAGGCTTGGTTGGTGCAGCAATTACGGAATCAGAAATTCTAAATTGCTCTGCAGAGGGAGAAGTAAGCGGTCATCACCAAATTGGCGGACTTATCGGCTCGCCTTGGGACAAAGTAAAAATCAGTAAATCTTATTTTATAGGGAAAGTAACAGGGCAAAATTTGGTTGGCGGATTGGTCGGTTTCAGCACCTTTGCTTTCGGAAACAATAGGGAAGTAGAAGTCAACCATTGTTTTGCAAAAGCTGTCATAAGAGGCGTTTACAAAATAGGTGGATTGTATGGTTACTTACAAATGGGAATTGTCAGAAATTCTTATTCCGCAAGTTTAGTTGCAGGGATAGAAGACGCTGGAAGCTTTGTTGGAGGTTTTACTTTTGGTACTATTCATAATTCTTTTTTCGATAGTTCACTTTCTTCGTTACCTGCGATTGGTAATATAGATGGACCGCCCTCTCAACCTGAGACAACAGGATTAACAACAGAAAATATGAAGTCTAATATTCTGCTTGATGCTCTGAATGCGAATGAACCCTCTCCTATTTGGAAATTAGATGCATCGGAAAACGATGGTTATCCGTCATTAATTATCGAGCAACTTTCTACCATTACTCATCAACTGAAGAATGAGGTAAAAATCTATCCGACATTGGTTATCAATACCATTCATATTACTTCCGAAGACCGTAAAGGGACTTACAAAATCTTGGATTTCTCCGGTAGAATTGTGAAAACTGGTGTTGTAGAAAATAGCACATTAGAAGTTTCCGATTTATCTCGTGGAAATTATATTTTGCAAATTCAAACCAAACAAAATATCAGCAATCATAGATTTATCAAAAAATAAGTGAATAATAATTTCTGATTAAAACAAGACCGAAGATTTCTGTTTTCGGTCTTATTTTTCGTTCAAATCTTGTGCAATCAGCCACGCTTCACTCCAACAGGCTTGGAAATTGAAACCGCCTGTAATGGCATCAATATTCAAAACTTCGCCTGCGATGTAGAAATTTTCTAATCGCTTAGAACTCATATTTTTGAAATTAATTTCCTTTAAATCCACTCCGCCTGCAGTTACAAACTCCTCTTTGAAAGTCGATTTTCCCGATACCCGAAAGCGTTTTGCACAAAGCGTTTCTACCAACAATTGGGTTTCCTTTTTACTTAGTTGAGAAATTTGTTTTTCGGGATTAATATTGAGAACCTCCAAAACTTTATTCCAAAATCTATTGGTAACATTGTAGATTTTGCTTTGTGCCAATGTTTTTTTAGGATGGTTTTGTTTGAAATCCATCAGCAATTCTTCGGCTTCAAAAATCGTTTTTCCAATGAAATTTACCTTAATATCAAACTCATAATTTCGTTCAGCCAAAGCCCGAGCTTCCCAAGCTGAAAGCCGAAGAACAGCAGGCCCCGAAAGTCCCCAATGTGTAATGAGCAACGCTCCCAATTCCTCTGTTTTCAATTCGGGAATGTACAGTTCTGCACTTTCAAAACTCGTTCCTGGCAAATCTTGCAACAACGCATCTTTTATATTAAAAGTAAAAAGCGAAGGAACGCCAGAAACCAATTGATGGCCTAAGTTTTCCAGAATTTTCAAAGATTTAGGGGAACTTCCTGTGGCATAAATAATAATGTCTGCAAAAAAATCTCCTTGATTGGTTTTCACACAATAGCCTTGCGATTGCGGTAGGATTTCCTTAACCGAAGTTTTGGTTTTTATCTCGAATTTTTTCTGCTGAACTTCCTTTAAAAAAGTATCAATAATCGTTTGCGAAGAATTGCTTTCAGGGAAGATTCTGTTATCGTTTTCTATCTTCAACGAAATTTTTCGGTCATCGAACCAAGCCATTGTATCTCCCGGCTGAAATTTAGAAAAAACACTACGCAATTCCTTGTTTCCCCGTGGATAAAACTGCACCAATTCGCTCGCATCAAAACAAGCGTGGGACACGTTGCAACGGCCTCCACCCGAAATTTTCACTTTCTGCAAAACCTCTGCATTTTGCTCCAAAATCGTCAGGTCATACTTTTGTTCATCAATATTTGCTGCTGCGAAAAAACCCGCCGCTCCGCCACCGATAATTATGATTTTCTTCTTTTCCAAAATCTTTTAGTATTAGTTATGCCATTTCTCTTCAATCAAAATATAAAAAAATGACGCTCCAAAAATACGATTTTTTCAAACCATTATAAATCCGTACTTTTGGATTTTAACAATTAAAACCAAATTAAAAAATGTCAACTTATTTTCATAAATTCGAGGTGAGATGGAGCGATATAGATGCTAACAGACACCTTGCCAACTCTACTTATATGGAGTATTGTGCACAAACCAGAATGGCTTTTATGAGCAAACACAAAATGGGACTTGCCGCCCTAAACCGCTGGGGAGTTGGCCCCGTGATTTTGCACGAACGCTATTCTTTCTTCAAAGAAATCTACCATGGGCAAGATGTGGTCGTAAGTTTGGAAATCAACGGATTTTCCGAAGATGGAGCGATTTATCAATTTATACACAAATTTTATCTGCCCGATGGAACGCATTGTGCAACAGCCGAAGCCACAGGCGTTTGGATAGATATGATGCTCCGAAAATCTACAACTCCACCTAATGATATTTTGGAAGTGATGACACAGTTTCGTGCAGAACACACGAGAACAATGTCGAAAGAAGATATAAAAAATCTGCCCTTCCGACCAGAGAATTTAGACCCTACGATTTTTGATTTTAATAAATAATCTGAACCCGCAACTTTATGTTAGAAGATAAAACCCCGCAACTCACACCCATTTCCCAATTGGGAGAATTTGGATTGATAAAACACCTTACCGAAAAATTTAGTTTAAAAAATTCTTCCTCCGAATTGGGCATGGGAGATGATGCTGCTATCCTAAATCCTGAGGGTAAAAAACTGGTCATCAGTACCGATATTTTAGCGGAAGGCGTACATTTCAACTTGGGATATGTTCCGCTGAAACATCTGGGCTACAAAGCGGTTGTCGTAAATCTAAGCGATATTGCAGCGATGAATGCGACACCTTCTCAAATTTTGGTCTCCGTAGCCGTTTCCAATCGTTTTCCTGTCGAGGCTTTGGAGGAAATTTATGACGGTATTGCTTTGGCTTGTAATCGATACAATATAGATTTGGTTGGTGGAGATACGACAAGTTCTACATCGGGATTGGTACTGAGCATTACAGCAATTGGTTTTGAAGAAAATGAAAATTTAACCAAACGAAGCCAAGCAAAACCTAATGATTTACTGGTCGTTACAGGAGATTTGGGCGGAGCGTATATGGGTTTACAAATCTTGGAAAGGGAACATTCTGTATTTCTCGCCAATCCGAATATGCAACCTGAAATGGCGGGTTACGACTATATTTTGGAAAGACAACTGAAACCCGAAGCGAGAACGGATATTAAACAAATATTGAAAGATCTCAGCATCACACCGACTTCTATGATTGATGTTTCGGATGGTTTGGCATCGGAAGTTTTGCACTTGTC
>JAUNTR010000204.1 GCA_030538575.1 Cruoricaptor ignavus
GTATGTGCATTTTTCATTTTTACCTCATCTTGTTCGGAAGCTATTTTTTTAGGATTAATTTTAACTTCGGAAGGAAAATCCAAAACTTCAATTTCCCTATCCATCAGCATTTCTATATCCAGCAATTGTAGTTCCTCTTTTTTGGTAACAAAAGTAATCGCTTTGCCATCTTTATCCGCCCTTCCCGTTCTCCCAATTCGGTGAATGTACTGCTCGGGAACTTCGGGAACTTCAAAATTAATAACGTGAGTGATGTCCGAAATATCCAAACCTCTTGCCATAACATCGGTGGTTATCAATCCTCTTACTTCCTCATTTTCAAAGTTTTTCATTGCTTTCAAACGATAGTTTTGGGATTTATTGGAATGGATTACATCGAACTCACCTGGGAACAATTCATCAATCTGAGTGAAAAGCAAATCGGCGTGTCGTTTATTATTATTGAAAATCAGTATTTTAGAAAAATCATTTTCCGTTTTCAAAAGATGTTGCAAAAGATTGATTTTGGTATTAAAGTTCTCCACCTTATAAGCCGTTTGTTCTATCTTTTCCAAAGGCGTTCCCGATTTGGCAAGAGAAATTTCTATCGGGCTGGCAAAATATTCATCCAACATATCATCTACCGCTTCCGTCATCGTAGCAGAGAACAAAATATTTTGTCTTTTCTCCCTCATCATTTCAAAAATATGAGTGAGTTGCGGGCGAAAACCGAGATTCAGCATTTCATCAAACTCATCTATAATCAGGCGTTGCACTTCTTTTAGGGAAATGGCATTGTCGATTGCCAAATCCATCACTCTACCCGGAGTTCCCACCAAAATATCGCAACCATCATCAAATAATTTTTTCTGTGTATTGATGTTTTTTCCACCATAAACTCCCACAATTCTCGCTGTAAGATTTTGGGTAAGGCTCTCTAAAATTTCCGTAATCTGCACCACCAATTCCCGAGTTGGAACAAGAATAAGCACTGTTGGATTTCCCGTTTTGTTATACTTCCAAAGTTTTAGAGTTGGTAAAAGATACGCCAACGTTTTCCCCGTTCCCGTCTGTGCAATTCCCATAATATCTCGCCCTGAAAGTATAGGTTTAAAGGTTTTTTCCTGAATAGGTGTAGGCTCAAAAAGTTCTAAATCAGCTAAAACATCCAGAATTTTTATCGGTAAATCGAAGTCTGCAAAAGTGGTTTTCATGGTGCAAAGATAAGCTTTTCTTACGAGAGGCAAATAACACAAAAATAATCAAGAATGTAAGAAAAAACGCAGATTTCTTACAATCTGCGTTTTAATAATATTTATTAGCAAAATAAACTTAATATCCAAAAATCTCCTCCAAAGTCAATTCTTTTAATTCGCCCATTTTTGCTACGGCTTCCAAATCCAAATCAGATTTTTTGCCCATAATTGCAACGTTGTAACTCAATGGTTTTACAGATTGATTGTAAAATTCGGTAAGTTTTTGCAAATCCAAATCATTAATTTCATTGTAAATACTTTCTCGCAAATCGTAGTCGGAATTTAGTTTTAAATTGATTTCTCTACTGAAAAAAATATTCATTCCTGTAATTCTGTTGGATGCCATTTTCTTCAATGCAGAGTTTTTGGAATTGTTGAATTGCAGAGAAATCTGTGGGAAATCTTGCATTAATTCATCCAAAGTATCCACTGCAATCATCAGTTTATCGGGTTGCGTACCAAGGTAAGACGTAATATAATCGGGCTGCCCAATTTCCGCACTCGGGTTATAGGCAACATACGCCGAATACGCCAAACTCTTGCTCTCCCTAATCTCCTGAAAAACAACGGATGACAAACCACTACCAAAATATTCATTAAAGACTTTCATCTTTCCTAAATTTTGCGTATCCACCAGATTTCCTTTTGCCACTTTGCACAACTCAACCTGAACCATATCGTAATCTATAAAATAAACGTGATTTTTGGTTTCAGGTTTTGGATATTTTTTCTTCTCGGGAATTGGCTTCGTTGCAGTTTTAAGATATGGTTGAATATAGTTTTTGAACTTCTCGTAATCTTTACCAAAAAATAAAATTTGATAAGGAAAATCGAAAATATTTTTTGCGATTTCCGTAATTTCCGAACACGAAATACTGAGCAATTGCTCTTCGGAAAGCACATCTGTCGCACGAGATTTTGCACCAAATTTAGCGTAATTCACAAGCATTTTCAGGATTAATGATTTTTCTTGTTTGCCATAACTTCGGCTTTCCAAAATGGTTTCTACAAACTCCTGATAAATATCTTGGTCGGGCAATGCACAAGTTACCCAATGGTCGAAAAGTGCCACGCCTTGCTCCAAATTCTCTTCCAATCCCGAAATCTGAATCACGATGCTGTCTTCGGAAATTTTGAAATCGCATTCCACTCCTATTTTGTAAAATTCCTCTCGCAAGGCTTCGGGTGTATAATTTTCCGTTCCCAAATATTGCAAAGTATTAATCGCCAAAGCAATTTTTCTGTCGTGGTCTTTCCCAAAAGGAAAAACGTAACTTATCGTCGCAATATCATTATTCTTATTAAGAATAAAATTGAGTTTTTTATCCCCGCATTCCTCAACAAAAATCTCTTTTTTGTAATCCACGAAAACAGGCTCTATATCAGGCGTTTTCTCATTTAATATATTTTTCAAAAACTCAGATTCTGCATCTCTGTTTATTTTTATCGGTGTAATTCCTGGATTTTCTACTCTTATTAATTCTTCGTTTTCGCCTTGTTCTTTATAAACAACAACGTAGTTTTCCCGAAGAAAATCGTTGGCAAAATCTATGACTTCTTGTTTAGAAATGGTCGTAAATTCGTCCAGTTCATTTAGTTCTCCTTCCCAAGTTTGCCCTTTGATATAAGTTGTGCAAAGGGCGTTTGCCAATCCCGCAGCAGTTTCAGCACCTTTTATTTTTTGTAATCTAAAATCATTGATGATAGCAGTTATCAGCCAATCGGGGAATTCGCCTTTTTTTATTAAGTCTATTTGTTGGAAAAACAACGCCAAAGCTTCATCAAAACTTTGTCCTTCTTTCGGAACTAAAACAACGCCCAAAATCCCATATTCTTTAAAACCAAATGAAAACGCCTGTGCTGTAAGCATTTTTTGTTTTTGATTGATGTTCAAATCCAAAAGTCCTGCTTCGCCTTTATTCGCTAAAATATTGCAAATAACTTCCGCCAACATATATTCTCTGGTTCCGTAACTTTCGGTTCTCCAAGCCAAATGCAATCTTGGGAAAGACTGACTTTTAACGGTTTTAGAAACAATTTTATCCATAGGTTCTTCCACAATTTTTGGTTTTTGTGGAAGTTCTCGATATTCAAATTTCCCGAAATACTGATTGACCAAAACAATGGTTTCCTCGAAATCCAAATCTCCCACCAAAATCATAGCGTAATTATTCGGCACATAATATTGATTAAAAAATTGATGTATCGCCTTCATAGAAGGATTTTTCAGATGTTCTGCTTTACCAAGCGTCGTTTGTTGCCCGTTAGGATGCGTTGGGAAAACCATTCCCATCATCGCATCATAAGTTTGCCGATGATCGGAATCTTGAGCTCTGTTGAACTCCTCGTAAACGGTTTCTAACTCGGTGTGAAATAATCTGAGAACAATTTCCGAAAACCGCTCACTTTCGATTTTCAGCCATTTTTCAAATTCGTTTTTAGGAATATTATTTTTGTAAACGGTTTCGTTCAGCCAAGTATGGGCATTGGTTTGCGTTGCTCCGAGGGAAGACACACATTTATCGTACTCATTTGGAGCAACATATTGGGCTGCGATTTGGGAAACTTCATCTATTTTTTTATAGATTTCTTTTTTCTTTTCCGTATCATTTTCTGCTTTATGCTCCTCGAAAAATTCGGCAAGTTGGTCTAAAAGTTGACTTTCTTTTTCCCAATCCAACGAACCGATTTTAGATGTTCCTTTAAACATCATATGTTCCAAATAATGTGCTAAACCTGTATTATCAGCAGGATCGCTGTTGCTTCCTGTTCTTACAGGGATAAAAGTTTGTATTCTGGGAGCATCGAAATTTTGGGCTAAATAAACTTTCAGTCCGTTTTTTAGGGTGTAAATTCTTACG
>JAUNTR010000205.1 GCA_030538575.1 Cruoricaptor ignavus
AAACTTTGCAATTTCGTTCGGAAAGGCTTCTGTAATCGGTCTTTTTCTAAATCGTAAAATTGGTTGATAATTCCGCCCGCTGCAATGCTGAGAATCGAACAAAATATAATCCCGTGAACTTTGTAATCGAAAACAAATTGACGTAAATTTTCCTCTTGATTGAAAAGAAAAAACGTGGAAACATAAAGCGTAAAAGCAAAAAATGCCAAGACAAAAATCCGCATACCCAAGAGCAAACTCACAAACTGAGAAACTCTGTAATGTGCGGGATTTTTTTTCATTTTTCTTTAATTTATGATTAAAAATAAAGACGCAAATCTATTGCGTCTAAATATAAATATTAATTACCTTAAAACCTGTAAATCACTTCTTTATTAAAACCTTCCAGCAATTCCTCTGCTCTTTTATAATCTTTGGAAAAGCCTAAAATATAGCCTCCTCCACCGCTTCCGCACAGTTTCAGATAATAGGCATTGGTATCCAAACCTTTTTTCCAAACCTTGTAAATACTCTCGGGAATCATCGGTTTGAAATGTTCGTAAGCCCAAACAGAAAGGCTTTTCAGATTTCGGAAAAATGGGTTCATTTCCTTTTTCAAAAACGCATCTATACACGCATTATTGTATCTTATAAACTCTTCTTTCAAGGTTTTGCGAAAACCTTCCGTTTTCATTTTCTCAAAGAAAATTTGTACCATTGGTCCTGTTTCGCCCACAACACCCGAATCTATCAGGAAAATAGCACCTTTGCCCTGCTCCTCTTTTGGTATGGCAACTTTGTCCACACTTTCTTTATTTTCTATTAAAATCGGCAGGTTCATATAGCAAATCAGCGGATCGATGCCCGAACTTTTTCCATGGAAAAAACTTTCCAAAGTTCCGAATACTTTTTTCAGTTCCTTCAAATGATTTTTGCTTATGGTTTCCGGGTTATATTTTTGCACAGAATATTTCTCGAAAATCGCCGCAACCAAGGCACCAGAACTTCCTACACCATAGCCTTGCGGTATATTGCTATCGAAAAACAAACCGTTTTCTATATCGGTTTTCAGTTGTTTTACATTAATCTCAAATCCGTTTGGTAATTGCAGATTTTCTAAATAATCGGAATATTTTTTTAGACTTTCGTTAGATTTTTTTTCAAAATCGGAATTGGACTCCGAAAACTTCAACGTTCCTTTATAAAAACTGTACGGTAAGGTAAGTCCTTGGGAATCTTCTATAATCCCGTATTCACCGAACAGAAGAATTTTTGCATAAAATAAAGGGTTAGTCATATTTTATTTGTGTTTGTTTCGGTTGCAAATATACAAAAAATCATTGATATTAAAATATTTTGTGAGGGTAAGATTGAGATTGAGGTTGAGGTTAAGGTTGAGGTTGGGACTTTATTTTAGTAAGAAAAAACTTTTCTATAAACAACCCTCCCGATACAGCTAATACCAATGGGAATAATATTTCACCAGAGCTTCGGGTAAGTTCTAATGCAAAAATAATTGCGGTAAGAGGCATTTTTAATGATAAAGCCAAAAAAACAGTTGCTCCGATAAGAGCCGCAGTTTCAGTAGAAATCGGTGGCAGAAAATAATTCCAAACAAAAGCGACAGATAATGCCAATGTACTACCAAGCATCATAGATGGGGTTATTAAGCCACCATAAGCACCTGCGGCTAAGGCTAAGAGAACTGCAAGCCATTTTACAAATAAAAGTACAAGGCTCTCTTTGTAATCCATTAATCCCATAAATGCGAGTTGGTTTCCTGCCTTTCCATTGCCTAAAATATCAGGATAATACATCGATAAAAAACCAATACAGGCAAAAGCCAAAACCGCCAAAATAATCATACGTTTGTCTGTACGTTGCCAAAAAGGGAAAAGTGTAGTACAACTTCGGAAAGCTTTTACAACAAAAGCAGTAGCAATACCCATAAAAACTGAAAACCACAATATTGGTGTATTAACCGAAAAATCTGTAAGATGATATTGCACTAAATCGCCAAGCATATAGCGAGAAACTATTGTCGCAAGGCAAGAAACAAATAATGCGGAAAAAACAACACGAATATTAATAACGCAAACCAAAGTTTCTATAATAAAAATTACAGCAGCTGCGGGAACATTATATACAGCGGCTAATCCAGCTCCCGATGCACAAGCAATCAGTAATTTGGCATCTTCTGTATTTAGTTTCATTTTCTTAATCCAAAGAGAAGCAAAAGCGGCACTCATTTCTCGTGGAGCGACTTCTCTGCCGAGAGGAGAACCTAAACCTACCGTAATAATTTGCAATAAAGAATGTAGTATTGTCGTGGAAAAAGGTAAGCCTTTCTGTGGATTTAGCAAAGATTTTTTAATATCGACTAATTGACTGCCGAATTTGTGTAGAAAATACCAACCAAGCCCAACAACCAAACCGCATACTACAAGAACAATTAATCGTCTTTCGGGAGTTGCATTCTCCACACCGATGCGGAACGGAATATTTTCGCCATTCGTAGAATAGCCAAAAGCCTGATGTTGCACAAAGTGAAGAAGTTCCGTAAGTGCAAAACCAACCAAACCCGCAATAACCCCAATAACCGCAAGGGAGATGAAAAAACGATAATTAATATTCATTATTTGTTATCACAAAACATCTCGGTCTTTCAACATTTTTAGTTTTACAAATCGAATTAATATTAATCCGATAAAGAAAAAAACCGTCATAGAAAGTGCAGCGTAACGCATATTGTTGAATTTCTCTATCAATGTAGCAAAAATAAATGTTCCGAGGATAATCGCTAATTTTTCTAACACATCGTAAAAACTGAAATAGGTTGTATTATCCATAGAATCTACTGGTAAAAGTTTGGAATACGTGGAACGAGACATTGCCTGCAAACCGCCCATTACCAAACCTACAACAGCAGCAACTCCGTAAAATTGGTATTCTACATAAGGATTTTCTTTGTTAAGGAAATATGCGGATAAACAAGCAACCATCCATAAAATGACAGCAATGGAAATCACATTTTTATTACCGATTTTCCTGGAAAGTCGGGAGAAAAATAAAGCTCCTATAATCGCTTCTATTTGTATTACTAATAATGTTGCAATTAGTTTCCCTTGGTCCAGATTAATCTCGCTCTTGCCAAAAAGTGTTGCCATAAGAAAAATGGTCTGCATCCCAACACTGTAAAAGAAAAAACTGGATAAGAAAAACTTCAAGTTAGAATCTGCAAAAAGTTTATTTCCAACTTTATACAACTCTCGGAAACTTTCTTTAGCAACATCTAAATAAAAATGGATATTGTCTTTCAGCACAGTCCAAAAACCGCCTTGCTCGGAATGTTTTTTGAAAATATTTTTGTAATTAAGAAGCACCAAATCCTTCGGTAACTTATCTTGAACTTGACCAAATTTCGGCAAATGTTTAAAAGTATATTGCGAAAAACCAAACCACCAAGCACCTGTAAGCAAGAAACTAAAACGAGTATAAAGCAGTTTTTCTTTCTCCGTTTCTGCAACAACCATAATGAGTACCAAACAGATAAGCACCAAAACTACCGAACCTATATAACCGTAAACATAGCCTTTTGCCGAAAGAGCATCTTGTTTTTCAGGAGTTGCAATATCGGGTAAAAAGGAGTTGTAAAACACCAAACTTCCCCAAAATCCTACACTTGCTGTAATGCTAAATAACAAACCGAGAAATACATTGTTCATCCCTGTAAACATCGCTAATCCCATACAAGAGGTTGCTCCTAAATAACAGAAAAACTGCAAAAAAGATTTTTTATTGCCAATCGTATCTGCCAAAGATGACAAAAACGGCGACAACAATACCACAATAAAAAACGAAATGGTAAGCGAATATCCGTAAATAGCATCGGGATGATAATTGCTACCGAACAAATTTATCTGATGCCTTACAGGGACATCTATCCATTGTCCTGTGCTGGCAACATACTCTTTTGTCTCGAATTGTGTTGTAATAATGGCATAATAAATCGGGAAAATGGTAGAAGTAATGACCAAAGAATATACAGAGTTTGCCCAATCGTAAAGTGCCCAAGCCTTCATTATTTTGGGATTATTTTTTATATTCTTCGGTGCAG
>JAUNTR010000206.1 GCA_030538575.1 Cruoricaptor ignavus
GTCATAGATGAGAAAAAATCTGCCGCTGCAAAACTCAGCAGTGCAAAGATAAATAGTGTAGAAATTATGTATATATATTTTTTCATTACTTCATCAATTTTTTTTAAAATAATTAAAACAACAAAGTCAAATAATATGCCAATTTAGAAATTAACGTTTATCGTATATTTCTCATAAAATGCTTTTATATGTGCTACGGCTTCATCTGCTGTATCTACCACTCTGTACAGGTTTAAGTCGTCTTCGGCAATCATTCCGTTTTTTACCAAAGTATTTTTAAACCAGTCCAAAAGCCCACCCCAAAACTCGGAACCTACCAATACGATTGGGAATTTTGCTATCTTATTAGTTTGGATAAGTGTGAGAGCCTCGGAAAGTTCATCCAATGTTCCAAATCCGCCAGGCATTACGATAAATCCTTGCGAATATTTCATAAACATTACTTTTCTTACGAAGAAATAATTAAAATCTATGGAATAATTTTTATCGATATAAGGATTAAAATGTTGCTCGAAAGGGAGTTCTATATTTAATCCGATAGATTTTCCGCCCGCTAATCTTGCCCCTTTATTTCCAGCTTCCATAATTCCTGGCCCTCCGCCTGTGATAATTCCGAAACCAATTTTAGTAATTTTCTCGGCTATTTCTACTGCCATTTGGTAATAAGGGTCGTCTTCCTTCAACCTTGCTGAACCGAAAATGGAAACACAAGGTCCAATTTTTGCCAATTTTTCATAACCTTCTACAAACTCGGACATTACCTTGAAAATCATCCAACTATCTTTGGTAATGGTTTCATCCCAAGTTTTTTCTATAAAATGATTTTGAACTCGCTCATCTACTTCTGGACCTTTATTTTCTACTATCGTTGCAAGCCCTTTGCTTCTTTTTATTTTAGACATATTCTTTTATTCAATGTTTTTTTTATTTAATTTAAATGAAAGGATTGTTTTTTTTACATTATCAATTTTTACAAAAAATATTTTTCCGCTTCCAATACCGATTCTGGTCTGCCCACATCTACCAAATGTGCTGTATGCAAATATCCGCAGATTTTTTCGGTATGCATCATATCCAAATATTCTTCCATAATCGAGAATTTCCCAACCCTTTTTATTTTCTCAAAAATTTGTGGATTCACACAATGTATTCCACTGAAAGCCAATTCTTTAAAACCATTATTAAATTCCGCCAACTTCTGTTCTCCTGTTTGTACATTCAGCCAACCTTTCAGAACCATCTCTTCATTAAACAACAATTTTCTGGAACTGTTTCTATTTGAAACCGCCAAACTTACGAAATTTTTATTTTTTTTATGAAATTTTATAAATTCCGTAATATTGAAATCGGTAAGAATATCGGCATTCATAATAAGGAAATCCTCTTCTAAATCCAAAAAATGTCTTGCAAAAAGCAAGCCACCTCCCGTTTCCAAAAGCTGTTCTTTCTCATCCGAAATTTCTATTTTACATCCAAAATTATCGTTATCTTTTAGGAACTCTACAATTTGCTCGCCAAAATGATGAACATTAATTACAAAATCATTAATCCCAAAAGATTTCAAATATCTGATATTTCTTTCCAAAAGTGGCACGCCATTTACCTTTGCCAATGCTTTGGGATGATGATCTGTAAAGGGCTTCAACCGTGTGCCTTTGCCTGCGGCGAAAATAAGTGCTTTCATAAAAAAATGGTTAAACTAAAATTTTAGTTAAGTTGCGGTTGCTCATCATGAGTTACGGTAACTTCGGCTGTTGGATATTTTTCCCGAACAAATTCTGCAATTTTTTCCGCAGAATATACCGAGCGATGTTGCCCGCCTGTACAACCAAAATTAATCTGCAAATGCTCGAATCCTCGTTCCAAATAATTATCGATATTTATGGAAACCAAATTTTTAATTAATTCTAAAAACTGAGGCATTTGAGTTTTGGTTTCCAAGAAGTTTTGCACGCCTTCGTCTTTACCTGTTTGTTGCTTGTATTCGTCTATTCTTCCCGGATTTAAAATCCCTCTGCAATCGAATGCAAAACCTCCACCGTTACCCGAATTATCTTTGGGAATTCCACCTTTTTTATAAGAAAAACTATGAATTTCTATTTTTAAAACACTCATTTTATATCTTTTTAATTATTTATTTTTAAGTTTAATTTCAACCAAATTAGCAATGATTTTTTGCAATTCGGGGAAATATTTCATCTCTTGCCAAGCGTTTGCTGTTTCTTGCAAATTAGTAATGCCTTGCGGTATGCTTTTTACAAAATGCTCTTTGCCTTGCACCAAACCTCGAAAACCATAAGCTCCCAAAACTTGCAAATTCCTAATGAGCCGAATTGGCATCAACGAGTTTTTTAGTTTAGAAATAATTTCTTCGTCATCATTAAAGAAAGCGTAATAATATCCCAACATTTCCTCTCGAAAAATCTCGGGGAAATTGGCTTTGGCTTGGTACAAAAACGATACCACATCGTACATTGCGGGACCTTCCATCGCAGATTGATAATCTATAAACGAAATTTCGTCTGTGGAATTTACCATAATATTCCGAGCTTGGAAATCCCTAATCATCAGCGTTTTAGGTTCGCAATCGTTGATGATTTTTGCCAATTTTTGAAATTCTTTCAACAATGTTGTTTTATGGTAAGGCAACTCCAACACATCTACAAACATAAATTTGAAATAATTGAGGTCGTGCAAAATCGGAAGTTCATCGTAACGCTCGTATTCAAAAGTTTTAGTAAAATCTATTTTCCCTTTGGTTTTATTTTGAAGTATAAAAAGTTGCTCCAAAGTTTTCTTAACCAAATTTTTAGTTCGCTCGGATAAACCTTCGTTGGCTATGATTTCCGAAAGGGTTTCCTTGCCCAAAAATTCTTGGATATACAATGTTCTATCCTGCGATATTTTATAAATTTTCGGCGTATTTAGGTTTTGTTCAGAAAATATTTCGGTAAAATACAAGAAGGTTTCGTTCTCCCGAATATTACTATTTTCGGTAACTACGAAAGTGCTTTCTTCATTTTTTGCGATATAGTTTTTCCTCGCAGAACCACTTTGTGGCAATGCCTGAAAACTTTGTACTTTGCTTTGCGAAAAAGCTTCAAAAAAAGATTTTGCTGTTTCCAATTGATTTTCTGTAAGCCACAAATATAATAAAAATGTAAGCGATTTTCGTATCTTTGCCATTATGTTCAGCGATTTTAAACCGATTTTGAAAATTCTTCTGCGTTTCCTCATCATTTATTTGGTGCTTTTGGGAGGTTATCAACTTTACCTAAATCACTATTCGGGGAGCGGTTTGGATCCGTTTTCTGTTTGGGTGGCAGACCAAAGTACAGCGGTGCAAAATCTGTTGGGTTATCCGTCGCAAATGGTGCCTTTGCCGGAATATGACCGCTCTTATTTTTATGTTTCAGATGATTACCGTTCTTATATGGTAGAAGGTTGCAACAGCATCTCTGTAATGATACTTTTCGTGGCGTTTGTTTTTTCTTTTTATAAAGGATTAAAGACTTTCGTTTTCGTAATTTTAGGATTGGTTTTTATGCATTTGGTAAATGTTTTGCGGATTGCGGGACTTAATATTTTACTTGTGGAAATGCCCGAATACAGCAAAATTGGACACGATTATTTGTTCCCTGCAATTATCTACGGAAGCGTTGTTTTGCTTTGGCTGATTTGGATAAAATGTTTCGCTCTAAAAATTAATCCCAATGAAAATACTTAGTTGGTTTTTGGTGATTTTCGGAATTTTCGGATTGGTTGGTGTTCGCTTTGTGGAAGATGATGTTTTTTACGATCCTTTTTTAGATTTTTTTCAAGGAACTAAGAAAAATTTTCCTGATGTAGATTTTGGGAAATTAATTGCGAGTCATTTATTTCGGTTTGCACTCAATTTATTATTTTCGTTGATTGTTGTGCATTTTTTATTTAGAAATAAAGAGTGGACGGTTCAGGCTTTGGTATTGATGGTATTGGTTTTTGTGATTACGTTTCCGATTTATTTATACTGCGTTTACACAAAATTTGAAATTGGGAATTTGTTTACGTTCTACGTTCGGCGTTTTGTAATACAACCTTTGGTTTTGCT